>NZ_BAACAP010000219.1:0-92192 GCF_045865695.1 Scytonema hankhaensis NUACC26 | reverse complement strand
GTCTTTAACCTCGTGCTTTAATCGGGGAGATGTTGCAGTCATTAAATAGTCCTCAATTAGAGTAAAAAGTTGCGTAAGTTATTACGCACTCTACTAGATTATGCCAAATTCTTAAAAATGCAAAAGAGATTGGCGATTGGGGACTGGGGATTGGGGACTACAGATATCTCCCAATCGCCAATCGCCAATCGCCATTTCCCAAGCCCCAATTATTAAATATTTGTTACAAATGAGGAAAGACTAGTAAAATTACTCAGATTGGGTTTAGAGCTAACCTCTAAACATGACTCGACAGTCTATTCTGCACGAGGAGGTGTATATAGTGCGCTTTAAATTTTTGGCAGTCGCTCTTTGTTCGGCAATGATAACTATTGGGGCGATCCCTCCAGCGACAGCGCAGACAGCGCAAATACCCTTTTTGCCCTTAGTCCAATCTCCAACCACTCAAACGACTGAATCAGATACGAGGGTTGTTTCGCGTTGGGTTGCTTTGGATGGTCGTTCCTTGTTCCAAGTAGCGGCACCAAGGGCAAATATTTCAGAAAGATTAGAACAAATCAACCAAAATCTGGATACGATTAGCAAAAATTATTTTCAAGCGTCTACAGATGACCTCAAAGTAGAGGTTGCAATAGAAAATCAACTCCCTTTTATTCGGGTTAACGGTAGATACTTGATGACCATTACTCAGCAGGATGCTAACCTGCGGCAAGTAGAACCGAAAGAAGCAGCGACTCGAATCTCTCAGTTGTTAGAAGAACATTTGAGGGAAGGAAAAGAGGAACGAACGTCTAAAAGTTTAATTCGTCAAAGTGGAATTGCTTCTGTTATGGGCGTAGCCATGCTTCTTGTCAGTTTGGGATTGAACCAATGGCAAAAACGCTCCAGCAGATTAACACAACAGCTTGCCTCAACCCCTTCAATTGATAAACCAATCACAACCCAACTCAAGCACCAGCAAAATCGAGATATGCACGAAGTCAGGAGACGCTTGTTTCAACTGGCTCAAGCAGGGTTGTGGGGAGGAGGAACTTATTTCATACTCGGTTTGTTTCCTTATACGCGAGTATTCCAACTCGAAATTCTTACAGCCCTACAAATCCCTTTGAGATTAGGTATTGTAGGACTGGGTGCTTATGTTGCTACCCGTTTTAGCTATGCTCTTATCGATCGCTTTACTTCAGCGATTGTGAATAGCAGGGTCTTGCTGACTCCTGAAACCTCCGAACGCTTGCAGTTAAGGATTTCTACTATCTCTGGCGTTACTAAAGGTGTTGTCACGATTGTTTGGATAGTTGCTGGAATTTTGGCAGCACTCACTTCATTAGGGATAAATATTCTTCCCTTACTGGCTGGTGCTAGTTTGGTGGGTGTGGCGATTTCCCTTGCCTCGCAAAACCTGATTAAAGACGCAATTAACGGGTTTCTCATTATTGTAGAAGACCAATATGCCGTAGGTGATGTTATAGATGTGGGTAATGTGGGAGGTTTGGTGGAAAATCTCAATCTCCGCATGACTCAGTTGCGAGACGCGGAAGGGCGGCTCATTTCAATTCCTAACAGCGAAATCAAAATAGTTGCCAATCGCTCGAGTCGCTGGTCGAGGGCTGATTTAACTATCCCCGTAGCTTATGATGCCAATATTGATAGTGCGTTGGAATTGATTGGTACAGTTGCTTTAGATATGGATGGAGATCCTAAATGGCAGCATCAAATCGTTGAAACTCCTCAAGTCTTGGGAGTTGATAATTTTGGTGAAAGGGGTTTAATTATTCGCGTTTGGATTAAAACACAACCCCTCAAGCAATGGGATGTCGCACGGGAATATCGCCGCCGTCTGAAAGTTGCCTTCGATCGAGCAGGAATAGAAATTCCTGTCCCTCAGCAAGCTATTTGGATCAACGATGGTCATTTGCTGAAATCTTCTGTTGATGGCAGAGAGAATTGATAGGTGGTTAGTGGTTAGTTGTTAGTAGTGTAGGATAGGCGTCTCGCCTGTCACAGTTCTTTAGTAGGTAGGGCATTGCCCACCACTAACACTTTTGGTGGGCAATGCCCACCCTATTTTCCACTTTTTAGTACTCATGTACTATAATAAAGATAGCATTCATACGGGTGCAGGATAGCGATAGGGAGAGGGATTCAACGATTTGACCTATGATTAAGCACTATATTCTCAGCCTCAATCCAACTGCCAAGCACGAATGGGATCGCTGCATCTTGCGCGATCCACTTACAGCAAAACGTCCAGATCTCGCCAAATTAGTTGCCGAAGTTGTTGGTGCGGATACGGGAAGTTATTTGGTAAGTGTCAATATTGAAGTTCAAGTTTTGGAACAAGCTGTAGTTCCTCAAACAGAACAACTTACACTAAACATTTTAGAGGTGAATGACAACCCTCAAATACGAGAAGCCGCATAGAACAATACGTAATTTTTAATTCGCGATTCCCGCCTGCATTGGGAATGGCGAATTACCTACAATTTTAATAGGGAAAAATATATTTTATCTATGATGCAATTGAATCATTATCCAGCCGCGATCGCTCAAGCCGTTCAAAGAGTTAATGAAATTGACTCTCAGCTAATGGCAGTGCAGCATCAGATTAACCGCTTTGAAGGTAATGCAGATCGCAACGCTGCTTTTGATATAGATTTAAAGAACGATACTCAACGCAAAGCACGTCGTTTTGAATTGTTACTTGTTAATCAAGAATATCAAAAAGCAGTGGATACCTTGATGCGTTTGACTTCTGATAAAGCAAATGCCATAGCTCATGTCGAATATCTACGCAATCAGTTTAGTGTAGCAAAACTGGAGACAAGACTAGCGATCGCGCAACAACTTACAGATTTTGAAGCTCGTGAGTTAGTGGGATTGTAGGGGCTAATTGCTAATTGTGGTGTTCAGGAGTTTGGCGATTTGTTGATTGATAACTGTGACATCAAAACGCTGACTAGCAGTAGTTCTAGCATTATTAGCTATAGTCACAGTTTTCTCTCGTTCTTGAAAACAATTTGTAATGACTCTTGCTAGTTCTCCTACATCTCCTGGAATGACTAAAAAACCATTTATACCGTGCTCTACCAACTCAATAGCACCCCCTGCTTTTGCTGCAATAACGGGTTTTCCGCAGAGCATCGCCTCTACAATCACTCTCCCAAAAGGTTCTGCAGCAGTTGAGGTGTGAGCAACGACATCGCAAGCTGTCATTAATAGAGGAATTTCGGAACGAAATCCTAAAAATTTGACTCTATTTTCTAGTCCCAGCTTTGTCACTTGTTGGTGCAAATGTTGAACGTATTCTTGTTCCCCAAACAAAGCATCACCAACTAGAATAACTGTCACTTCTTGGGGACATTGTGACAGTGCTTCTATTAATATATGCTGTCCTTTCCAAGGTGCAAGGCGGCTGAAGTGTCCAACAATAAATTGTCCTTCAAGTTCGAGTTCTTGTTTGATTTGCTTAATTTCTGATTCTTGAACTTTAAAGTTTGCAGGCTCGAATCCATTATAGACAACTTCTACGATTTTTGAATTTCCACCTGCTGCTATAAAAGCGGTTTTACTTGCTTCGGAATTGGCAATGACTAATGAGGCAGAACGATTGGCTAGAGTAACGGCAATGCGACGGTTTGTGGAACTAAAATGCTCTGGAGAAAGAATATCGTGTAAGTGATAGACTAGAGGGCGACGGCTGAAGAAACTAGCTAATGCACCAACTACCAATGCTTTTTGCGTGTTGGCGTAGATGACATCAAATTGCTTTGCTCTTTGCACAACTTTGGTAATCAAAGGTATGAGTTGACTCAAGCTACCTAATCCTTGTGCAAAGCTACTTTCTTTGCGGACTTGTATTTGTTGAGTTGTTAGAACTTCGACGGGTATTTGATTTTTTTCTAGTAAATTTCTAAAAGAACCATCAGCAAATAATCCTACCAAACATTTATCTTTATAGGGTTTGGCAATATCTATCAAGCATAGTTCTGCTCCACCCGGTTTACCACTTTGGTCGAGGAAAAGAATTTTCATAAAAGGTATAAAATATTTGGATAAATCTGATTGTAGGGTCTGGTGGGCTGCAAGATCCCCGACTTCTTAGAGAAGTCGGGGATCTAACGGGATCTAGCTTATCAAGCAAGCAAAATACTCCGCACATCTAAAGCTATTTTACGCCAGTCGAAATTGGCAACGGCGTATTGGCGACACGCTTCTCGTGAAGGAACTTGCTCTTTTCCTAAAAGGACGTGTTCTAATTTTTCGGCAATGGCTGAAGTTTCTGGCGAACTTGTAATTAAGTTGGGTGAGAATGGTTCTAGGATTTCGGGCATTCCTCCAATGGGAGTTACAATAACGGGTGTTCCACAGGCTAAAGATTCTACAACGGCTAGTCCAAAACCTTCAAAGGACTGACTTGGCATTATAGTGAAATCGGCAGCTTGGTATGCTACTGGCAAATCCGCGTCGGGTAAATAACCGAGAAAGCGAACGCGATCGCCAAGCCCTAATTCATCGGCTTGTTGTTCTAGGGTTTCTCGAAGCGGACCGCAACCAGCAATGGCTAACCAAATATCAGGGATTTTGGGCTGAATTTCTGCTAGGGCGAGTAATAATTTATCCAGCCCTACTCGATTTACCAATCTACGCGATGCGAACAGAATAGGACGATCTAGAGGCCATCCTAATTTAGTACGAGCCTCTTGTGGCGATAGGGTTGGTTGAAAACGCGCAACGTCCACGCCACCGGGAATGATGTGAATTTTCTCCCAGGATATTTTATACTGTTGGTGTAAAATATTACCAAATGCTTTACTCAGAACAATGAAGCGATCGCAGCGATTATAAGTTCTTTGTTCTACAAAATACGCTTTAAGAAAAATACTTAGATTTTGCTCACCGACTTCTTCTTTACTTTCGTATGCCCAAGGACCATGAAAGTTAAAGGTAATAGGTACTTGTTTTGGCAGTATATCCATAATGGGAAGGCTGTATAGCGCGAAATGTAAATTAATCGCGTCTGGGATAGCGCATCTTGTTTTCTTAAACGTATTGCGAATTGTCCATAATCGCTTCCAAATGGGTGTTTCTGGAGATGCTAAGTTAGTCAATTTTACTGGCGAATTTGGTTCGTTTTCTGGTAGACCAACTCCGCATAATTCAACCCGGTCTTGATTTGCTGCTAACTCGTGTGTGAGGTCGTAGATATATCTTTCGAGTCCACCTGGTGTTTTGGGAAACCAGCCTACTCCTACACAGAGAATAGACGCAGATTTTGAAGCAGCATTTCTTGTGTTACCTTCCACTTACCTTTCTCCAAGTACTGGTTGTGCGCGTGTCTACTTATCTTTATTTTTTCGCCTTTTTCTATGATGAATCATAGTACGTTGATGCTGACAGTACATTTATTCTTCATTTCCGTACAGAATCTGAAATTTTTATGCTATTTTGTCGAGAGATTTTACGGTTTATCATCTATCTTAAGACAGTATAATTTTACTGAATGCAATATATTGTTCAGTTATGTAGAGAGTTGCTCTGTCTACATTTGTTTTATTTGTTGGGCTGCCCTACCTACGATAATTGCTCGGATATTGTGAAAAACAAATAGGATTTCTATAAAAGTCATTGAATTTCTCAATTGTCTTTATTATATTTTGATTTTTAGTATCTAAAATGATGCGCTCGCTAATACTATATGATAAACTTTGGAACAATGAATTAAAGTCCATTATTCAAAATATATTATTTTGATAAAGTTTTCGTAAATATTAATGATGATAATTCTCCTTTCCGGATTAACTTAGGATAATTTTTATTATAGCTATATAGTAAATTTATGAAACTTATATATAGCAATCCTATCTGATTTGTGAAAAAATCTAAGTACTGTAGGTAGGGAAGACAGCCCACCATAGAAAGCTTTTGGTGGGCATTGCCCAGCGCCACTCCTCTCGACGCGCATAAAGACGCGGACTTCAGGCGGCTCCCCTACGTGTATTTCATAAAACAAATAGGATTGCTATAGTTTCAGGTAATGGATTCAATAGTAAAAGCGAGTGTTGTATAAAATGACATAAAAAAATTAAGTTAAGTATAAAAATATCTTGATACTTAGTCAGTAGAGGAGAGTCACTAATTTAGCTGAAGAAAAACTAGAAGCCTGTCATTGTGTAGCAATATTTACTAAACCGATAAAATAAGAACGTATATGTTTAATCAGTACTTAAAGAAGTTCTTTAAAAGCAAGTACTTTCTTAAGAGGCAATACCATAAGTTTGCACTCACTCTAATTGTCTTCGCTGTCGTCGCAATTTTCATCACACCATACTTTGTTCCCAAAATCGCACCAGCTGCCAATGCTTACACCACATCGTGGATAGCAAACTCATTTGGTGGAGGAAAAAAATGGGTACAAATTCAAATCAGTGGAATGTATGTGACTCCCGATGGTACAGTATACACTAACAGTCCGTGGGATGAAGCAGGTAGAGAAGCTGGAATTTATAAAAATGGTGATGTTATTGGTTTAGCTGACGATTTACACGGATGGGAAAGAAGTGGTGGATTTGCTGTTACGGCTGACAAAAGTTACATTTACGTGGCCATGTCCCAGGGTCAAAGCGGGAGTCCAGGAGAAGATTACCCACCGAAAGGAACAAACTGGCATTGTGTAAGACGCTACAACAGAACAACAGGAAAAACAGCTCCATTTCCAGGTGGTCGTGGTTGGGATAAAAGTATGGCGATCGTCAGCACTAAAAGCCCTGTTACGGGATTGGCAAACGCGGGTTCGGAGTTGTACGTAAGCGATTCGGGAGGAAACAAAGTTCGCGTCTACGATACTAAGACGATGAAGGAAATCCGCAGTTTTTCTGTTCCCAACCCAGGTTCGCTCGCGGTTGATGGCAAAGGTACTCTCTGGGTTCTTCCCAAGGCGGAAAGCACTGGTGGTAAGATTCTCCATTATTCAAAACAAGGAAAGCAATTGCCCGGTACTATCGCGGATGTTGCTAAGCCTAGTGCGATCGCAGTAGATAATCAAGGCAGGCTATTGATAGCAGATAATGGATCTCGCCAACAAGTACTGATTTATAACATAAAGGGAACTAAGCCAGTACAAGTAGGAACATTAGGTGCAAAAGGTGGAATTTACGGAGGTGTTCCTGGTGCTGTAGGGGATTTGAAGTTTGGCGGTATTAAGGGAGTTGGTGCAGATGCCAAAGGTAATATTTATGTTGGAACTGATGGATTCAACCGTTCGGGCGCACAAATCAAACAGTTTTCTCCATCTGGAAAACTTCAGTGGCGATTAATGGGTTTGTCATTTGTAGACAATGCTGATGGAGATCCGGCTACAGATGCTGTGGATGTTTACACAAAAGACGAACACTTCGTCATGGATTACAGCAAACCTCCGGGTAAGCAATGGACATATAAAGGTTTCACCATCAACTCCTTTAAGTATCCTCAAGATCCGCGATTGAATACCTCACCAGACGCTCCCTTCTTCCGCCGCATCAAAGGCAAGCCGTATTTGTTCCTTACGGATATGTACGGTATCTTTCTACAAATTTATCGTTTTCAGAAAAACTCTGACGGGGAAATTGCCATTCCATCAGGGATGTTTATTGGCACTACCGAAGGTAAACCAGCAATGCAAGGAAAGTGGCCGCCCAATCAACCACGAGCGGGCGAATGGATCTGGCGGGATAAAAATGGTAATGGCGCTTTTGATGGTGGTGAATACGATGCCAGCAAAGATTATCCATATATTGGGGGATGGTGGGTAGATAGTAAGGGTGATGTGTGGAAAACTTTACGAACGCAGGATGGCATTCGGCATTATCCTTTACAGGGAATAGATAGCAAAGGCAATCCTATCTATACTTATCAGTCGATGAAAAAGCAGAAGACTCCGAGCTTTATAACTGATATACGAAGAATCGAGTATTTTCCTGAAACGGACACTATGTACTTAACGGGTTTTACCAAAGAACATCCAGCCATTAATGGTGATTATGCAAAATTGGTGGGTTCGGAAATTGTCCGTTTTGATAATTGGAGCAAGGGTAACACCAAACCTCGTTGGCGGATTGTTCTTCCAGTCGATAAAAGTACACCTCCTGAAGTGTTGACTCCTAGCGCCATTGATGTGGCAAGAGATTACGTGTTTGCCGTTACTGTAAAAAAAGCGGAGGTCTACGTTTACAATGCAAAGACGGGGGCGCTTGTGCGAACATTAAAGCCTGGTTCTGAGGTTGCAGGCGAAAGTGGTTGGGTTGATATCCCATACGGAGTTCGCGCTTTCCGTCGTTCTAATGGAGAATACTTAGTGTTTGTTGAAGAAGATTCCAAAGGAAAAGTCATTATGTACGGGATGGGCAGGTAAACGAAATTTTATAGTTTGCTAGTGTAGAAAAATATAGACACCAAAAAAGCAGGTCGCGTCACAGGTGACCTGCTTTTTATAACTATTTTGTTTCCGTAAGAGGATTATTTGAACCTGTAGCTTGGGCATTGCCCACCAATGGTAAAGGAAGCCATTTTTGAGTTCTTGATTCCCAGTCCCCAATACCCAATCCCCAATTTAAGTAAGAGAATTGTTATATAAATAACAGTAATTACAATAATTTCATATTTGTCATCCAAAAGCTGAAACAAAAAATGCAAAAACTAAGGGATAATACTGAAGTGATTATTTTTAAATCTCCGTAGATTACACCAATATATGAGTACAAAAGAGATTCTTAAACGAATACAAAAACAAGTGCCAAGTAGTTGGCTTTATCCGTTACAGAATATCCACTCTAGCTTAATTTTTCGGTGGCTGTTATATCGGGGCAGCAAACCAGCTGCATTTAGCGAAAAATCTGCTTTGGTATTTTCTCCCCATCAAGACGATGAAACCTTTGGTTGTGGTGGAGCGATCGCTTTAAAAAGAGAACGTGGAATACCTGTTGCTGTGGTCTTTCTGACAGATGGGCAGGGTGGTCCCGACTTAGATCCCATCAAACACGACATTGTTCAAATTCGCAAGCAGGAAGCCTTAAAAGCTTTAGACATTTTAGGAGTAGAAGCATCACGGATTCATTTTTTAGATAAACCTGATGGCAATTTACCAGACTTACAGCCCGAACAACGAATTGAGACAGTTGAGCAGATAATTCAACTGATAAAGCTTTACAATCCAGAGGAAGTGTACGTTCCTCATCAAAAAGACTGTCATAAAGATCATGAAGCGACTTATGAATTAGTCAAGGAAGCTATAGCAAAAGCAGGTATAAAAGTAGATCTACTACAATATCCTATTTGGATGTTTTGGAGAGCGCCTATTTTTATTATGCTGAAATTGCAAGACATGGCAGATGCATGGTGCCTTTCAATTACGTCTGTTCAAAATAAAAAAAGCCAAGCAATAGCTTCTTACCGTTCGCAAATAGGAGGTTTACCGAGTGGATTTGTAAAGCGGTTCTTAAGCCCTTATGAAATATTTTTTAAAGTTTCCCAGTAGATAAATATTTTCCGAGCCTCAATTTTTATCGGGGATTGCTTTTGTATCTACTGAGTACACACAGGCAAGCCAATCAAAATAGTCAAGAACTACTGTGGAGATAATGTAAATGCGTATACTACATTTGACAAATCATGTAGAAAAAATTGGGAACGGGATCGTTAATGTGGCAATAGATCTTGCCTGTCAACAAGCAAAATTAGGTCATGATGTGGCGATCGCATCTGCAGGAGGAGAATTTGAAACGCTCCTACAAAATTATGGCATCACCCACTTCCATTTGGATCAATCAAGAACGCCAATTAAACTTTTAAAAGCAGTATGGCGTTATTTGGAGATCGTACAAAAGTTTCAACCGGATATCGTTCACGCCCACATGATGACGGGGGTTATATTAGCATTCGTTTTAAGAAACTCTTCATACCGCTTGGTTTCTACAGTACATAATGAATTTCAGCGTAGTGCAATATTTATGGGGTTAGCTGACCGCGCGATCGCGGTCAGTCATGCAGTTGCTAAATCAATGGAAAGACGGGGCATTCCACAAAGTAAATTGAGTGTTGTTGCTAATGGAACATTGGGCAGTCCCCGCCATCGTAATATCAAAGAATACCAGCCTTTACCCCTACACCGTCCGGCAATTACAACTGTTGCGGGTATGTATCAACGCAAGGGAATTGGAGAGTTGATTGATGCTTTTGTAGAAATCGCCGATAAATTTCCTAATGCCCATCTTTATTTGGTAGGAGATGGTCCCGATCGCAAGATGTTTGAGGAAAAGGCGAACAAGACAGAGTTGACAAATCGCATTCACTTTGAAGGGTTTCAGACAGAGCCTCAAAAGTATATGCTGGCATCCGATATCTTTGTCTTAGCTTCATACCATGAATCCTTTGGCTTGGTTTTAACAGAAGCACGGGAAGCAGGATGTGCGATCGTAGCTAGTGATGTAGATGGCATTCCCGAAACATTGGACAATCGACAAGCAGGTATTTTAGTACCAACGAAAGATAGTCATGCCTTAGCAGAAGCCATAGCAAAATTATTGAACGATCCTACTGAATTGCGTAAGTGGAAATTTGCCGCTCGACAAAATCTAGAACGATTCAGTACTGCACGGGTTAACGAAGAAACTCTAGCTATTTACCGAGAATTATTAAAGGAGTTTTGTAAAGCTTCGCTAGTTTTGTAGCCAATTTACGTAGGAAGGCACAAGTAAGAAGATAGAAGGTAAAAGGTAGGAGTAGGAAAGCAGACGCAATTAAAAAAAATTCATCGAGCGTGATAAAAATCATTCTTCTCTACTTCCTACTCCCTATTTTTAATGATTTCTTATAGTTACTCTCTTTTTACCATAATGTATTAGAAATTTTGTATAATTGATAAAGAAATTTCAAGTTGTGTGGGAGCATCCCGTTTTAGCAAATATGCCTTCAGAATAGAATTCTCGTGATTTCAATCGCTTGGGTGTTTGTTCCTCTACCGCATAAAAAATAAATCGTCTACAGTCTGGATTTCTTCTTATCAAAAATTTTTAGAATTCTTAACAGATTCTTTAAATTTTTTATCCCGAATGTGGAGTTTGACAAATTTATCCGGAAAAACTAATTTTTTTTTTGATTTATGTTATATCTTTTGAAAATGAGCCGAATTCAATGCGTGTTCTACATATTTTAAACCACGTCCAAGAAATCGGTAATGGAATTGTTAATGTAGCGGTAGATTTAGCTTGCTTGCAAGCTAAAGATGGTCATGAAGTAGGTGTTGCCTCTGTAGGTGGAGAGTATGAGGCACTGCTTGCAAATTATGGTGTAAAGCACTTCAAATTGGATCAAAAAAGAACGCTCATTAATCTACTGAATGCAGCTTTTCGTTACCGAGAAATTATTCAGGTGTTTGAGCCACAAATCGTCCATACCCATATGATGACTGGAGTTGTGCTGGCAAGATTGTTGAAGTCTACATCTCGCTACGCTTTAGTCTCTACAGTACACAACGAATTCCAGCGTAGCTCAACACTGATGGGTTTAGCAGATCGCGTTATTGCAGTCAGTCATCCTGTTGCTGAGTCAATGGCACAGCGCGGTATTCCACGACAAAAACTGAGAGTTGTGTCTAATGGGACTTTAGGAAGTGTACGTGGTCGAAGGCTTCAAGAATACTTATCAATAGAACTTCATAAACCAGCAATCGTCACTGTTGCAGGAATGTATCAACGTAAGGGTATTAGTGAATTAATTGATGCTTTTGCTCGAATTGCTGGTGATTTTCCTTCTTGCCATCTCTACTTAGTGGGCAATGGTCCTGACCGTTCCTTATTTGAAGAGCAAGCTAAGAACACTCCTTTTCAAAATAGAATCCATTTTGAAGGCTTTCAAGCAGAACCACAACTCTATACGTTGGGTTGTGATATTTTTGTGTTGGCTTCTCACCGCGATCCCTCTCCACTTGTCATTCCAGAAGCCCGTGAAGCCGGTTGCGCGATCGTCGCTACTCATGTGGATGGAATACCTGAAGCATTGGATGATGGTCAAGCTGGGATACTCGTTCCACCTGCTGATAGTGAAGCTTTGGCTTCTGCTTTAAAGCAATTGCTCGGTTCTCCCGATTTACTGCAAATATGGAAATACAACGCGCAACAAAACTTGGAAAGATTAAGCGTGTTGCGCGTTCATCAAGAGACTATGGCAGTGTACGAAGAATTAACTACAAACTGTAATATTTTTTCGGTTGTTAGTGGTTAGTTGTGTAGGACAGGCGTCTCGCCTGTCTTTGTTAAGCTGTTCTGCTTGCATTTTTCACAACTGGACGGGCGAGGACGCCCGTCCCACAAGAATCTGACTCATGTCCCACAAGAATCTGACTCATGTCCCACAAGAATCTGATTAATTTAGACTACTCCCCTTCTAACCTTGAGGAAAGTTATTGATATTTGGGTTGATATTTGGGTTGATATTTTGGTAGTACTGTAAGTATGCTTGTTGAAAATTATTGACCTGTTGTTGGTGTTGATAATATTTATGCCCTGCCATAACAATGGCTAAAAAGCCCCAAAGCAACATACCAGAAAACGCTAGCATAGCACTACCACCAGGAAGTGCTATAAAACAACCCAGGGCAACAGCACGAGATGCTGCCATGAAAGGATCAAAACGATACTCAATGAATTGAAATACCTTCAGAAAAAGCATTACTATTGCGCCTAAGTACAGAATCGCCCCGAACCAGCCTATAGTAAAAAACGTTTCTAGGATTCCGCTATCAATAACAATTGGTAGTAGTTTTCCGTCACTATTAACAACGAATGTATTGCCAATACCATTACCTAAATAATTTGTTAATGCTCTACTGAGACCATCTTCATAGATCTTTTTTCGGACATTTGCACTATCATCTTTATCGAGTGCAGTTAATGTTTGCAAACGAGAATTGATTGCTTGGGAGAATGGTTCCATAGTGGTTAAGGGAACTACGCAAAGTGTCATTACCAAAATGGTTACCATCAGACGCATTTGCAGTTTCGGCTTGATGGCAGTAATCATACTGAGCAGTCCGACTAACCAACATCCCCATAGAGTCCGTACCAATGCTAGTAGAAAGGAGAGGTAGCCAAAGGCAGCAGTCGGAATAACTAACGGTCCGGAGCAATTGAATAACAATAACAATCCTGCCATCATCATGACAGCAAAGGGGCCAGGAGATGCCATTGTACTCCAAAGCCGGATTTTTAATGGTTCTGGATCTCCAAAACTAGTAATTTTTGTACCGAGCAGCCAAAATTTATCCCACTCTGGTGCGGTTAAATATTGTATAACCCCATAAACTCCTGCGACCAACACGCCCCATAAGAAAGCAGTTTGTATACTTTTGCGATATTCGGGATAATTTCGCCAGTTGGCAACGAAATAGAAGGAAAAGGAAACAGGAACTAGCCAGTCCAAAAGCGAACGGGTTGCGGTAACTGGTGAAGTTTTAATTAATCCTATAAGATAACCATAAACTACGCCCATGAAGGCAAGAATAAATGGTAGTCCCCCCTGTCGAGCATACTTGGGTAAGTCTTTGAAGGAGCACATAGAGATAAAGCTCACCAAATATTGTGATACTAGTATCAATCGAGACTCATCAAAACTACCACTGTAAAAATCAACTAAGCGAGAAACGAAGGGTGTGATAAACCACATCCATAAAGTGAATCCAACATATAGACCAGGGTATCGAAAATATAGGAGAAGACCAACAATAAAAGATATTAATATATATCCTGGGCGCGTAATACTAGCAGCATGTATTGCAATACCTGCAACTGTAAACAGTATTAGCGCTCCAATGGCTATCCAAGCGTACAAGGGTGGTGGTTGTGGAATATTATTTGCCACAGGGTATGGATTGGGATATGGATTTGAGATCGGCTGCCTTTGAAACACTGCGCCACTCCAAAATAAAAGTATTTAAATAGTTTGTCAGTAAGTTGTCACTGGTGAGTCCAGTCCTGCAGGCGGGTCTCCCGCCGTAGGGAACTGGCGAACCCGGAGGGTCACTGATCGCTGGTCACTGGTCACTGACTGCCTTGCCAGGTTAACCAGCCTTGCCAGCGTCCGCGAACTGATGCTAACCACTTTTTCCAAGCGAAGCTTCCTTCACTTGGAAAAAATCGCAACCATTGTATTAGACCTAAAGCTTCTTGAGTTCCTATTAACATAGCCCATATAATAAACACTATGCGTCTAATAAATGGTAAGTGTTCTAGTAATACTACGGTTTCATTATGTACTGAATTGATGACTGCAGTTTCGTTAAGTCTGTCACGGTTGTCTTCATCAAAACGCTGTGCGGGGAAGTGATCGACTGCAATTTCTGGGTCGTAAACAATTTTCCAACCGGCTCTTTTCAGTGCCAAACATAATGACATCTCAAAGTGAACTTGAGCGCCCGTACCTTTCATACGTTCGTCAAAACCAATGGGAGCGATCGCATTGGAGCGAAAACTCATGTTCACACCCTTGAGAAGATCGACTTCGCGGGCTGTACCTACACCAATGTGGTGTTTACCAATCGCACGTCCCCACCATTGAACTATACCTACGACGTTGCTTGTCCCGTCATCTAGCAGTTTGTTTTGCCAGTACACCCAATCTCTTCCACCTACACCCCCAATGCGCTCGTCTGACAGATAGTATTTTTCCATCCGTTCCAACCAATCTTTATGTGGTGCTGCATCGTCATCTGTGACTGTAACAATATCCCCTTTTGCTTCTTTCAAAGCAGCGTTCAGGGCAGCTACGACTCCTGGCACTGTAACTGTTACAGTCCGTAATTTTAAAGGTTCGGAATTATATTCTTTCAGAAATGCCCAACTGTCGCTGTCTGTGTCGCGCACCACCACTAGCACTTCGTCCGCCAGACGGTTTTGTCCTTTGAGCGCTTCCAAACAACGACTGAGATCTTTCGGGCGACGGTAGGTTGGAATAATGGCAGTGATGGTCATCATCTAAAAACCTCGCGGAAAGTGTGGAAACCATGTGGCTTTAGCCCATGAAGGAAACACGACGCGGTGAGGCAGCGCGTTGCCGGGGCAGTTATTAGCGATCGCCAATAACTGCATACAGATAACTTAACTTACTGTGTTGGCTGTTGAACGAGCTTTAAGTTTGCTTAACCAATCTTTTACTATGCCTTTTAACTTAAGCTCTGTATGGTGCTGCCACTCAAAGAAAGGAGCCAGTCCAAAAGAGAGGGCTAAAAGACGCAGGCGCAACAGTGGTGAATCTCCCAATTGTTTGAGAAGGTTGACAAGTTCTGCTCGTTCCTCTTTATTAAAGATAGGAAGAAAACAGTAAGCAGAGTGCAAAAGTGCCATTTTGCGTCTTTGCTTGTCTAATACTTTTGTATCCCAACCCCGATGTTGAAAAGCAGGTAAGAAACTTTCGTTGAAAATCCGAACGTATCCCTTTAATTGCAAATGCTTGCGTTTAGAACGTGTTTTTTTAACGTCAGTCCATACTCGATAGCAAGCTAAGACCTCATCTGCGTAGACATTACCGTAGCCTGCATCTGCAATTCTGACAGATAAATCGTAATCTTCCACAAATTCAGGACGGTTTTCATAATACCTGAGTTCCTGTAATGCCTTGGCTCTAAACATGACGATGTTTGCTGCCACTCTATAGCCAGAAACTGCTGCCATCAGAGCATCGTCTGCATCTTGAAACTCATGATTTCTAGAAACTCGGGACGTGGAACGGTTATTTCCATACTCATCAATTTCCTGAATAGCCGTATGAGCGTAACCAGCTTTTGGATACTTTTGTAGTAGAGCGACTAATTTTTCAACATAATTGGGAAATATAACATCATCTGAGTCCAAACGCACGATAAAGTCGGTTTTTGGCTGACTCATTAACCAAGTATTATTGCCAGCAATTCCCAAATTTTTTGGTTGGCGGTAATAGTGAACTTGGGAAAACTCCTGGCAAAGCTGTTCCATAACTTGAGGTGTTTCGTCAGTGCTGCCGTCGTCAGAAACCCAAACTTCGACATTTGGATATGTTTGAGTGCAAGCACTACGCACAGATTGAATTAAGTACTGAGCTTGATTGTATGTTGGAATACAAATAGCTACAGAGTGGGAATCGAGCATTGAGGTCATCTCAGTCAGGGTTTATAAGATGGAGCATTTAGTAGTTGAGGATAAGAGCGGATTTTGCTCGTAAAGCAAAAACTCTCATCCTTAACTTACAAAACAGTTTTATTATGCTCAATTCCCAAAAGGATCTGCAACTTACTTTTTTCCTTAAGTAAGTTTTATTTTCAGAATAACTTTAGCCTGTTGCGATTATGCCGCTTTTACTTGATTCATAGTCTTGATTTTACTTAACCAACCCTTAACCATACCTTTTAACTTTAATTCTGTATGATGTTTCCACTCAAAGATAGGAGCAAAACCCAAGGAAAATGCAAAAAAACGAATCCGCAAAGCTGGCGAATCGCCTAATTCTTTTAACAAATCGATTAATTCTGCTCGTTCTGGTTTGGAAAAAATTGGAGAAAAACAAGCTGCTGAATGAATGAGAGCCATTTTGCGACGGAATTTATCAATAACCTTTGTATCCCAACCGCGTCTTTCAAAAGCAGACATTAAAGACTGGTTGTATATCCAAATATAAGCCCGCAGTTGATCCCCTTTTCGCTTAGGTCGCACTTTTGCAGTATCAGTCCATACACGATACTCAGCTAATAGGGCATCTGAATAGACGTTTCCATAACCAGCATCGGACATTCTGACTGCTAGATCGTAGTCTTCACTATACTTGAGATGTCCATTACCATAAAATCCTACTTCTCGTAAAGCTTTGGCTTTAAACATGAAAATACTGGAAGCCGTTCGCAACCCGGATACAGAAGCTTTTAACGCTTCTTCCGCATCTTGAAACTCGTGCTTTCTCACAACTCGCCGTTCAAAAAGGTATTTTCCAAATTGGTCAATTTCCCATGTTGCTACATGACTCCAACCCGCTTCTGGGTACTTTTGCATAAGAGCTACTAAAGTTTCCACATAACGCGGTGACATATTATCGTCTGAATCCAGACGAATTACAAATTCTGTATTTGGTTGGCTTAAAACCCAATTACAGTTAGGAGTCATTCCCATGTTTTCTGGATGACGATGATATCGCAGTTGGGGAAACTGTTGGCATAATTGTTCCATCAGTTCAGAAGTTTCATCGGTACTAGCATTGTCTGAAACCCAAACTTCTACATTAGGATATGTTTGGCTGCAAGCACTTGCTACTGAATGGATGAGATATTGAGCTTGATTATAAGTGGGAATACAGACAGCAACGGATGGCAATTCTTGCATATTATGGTGAATCCTCTTGATAAGTAATTATTTGTTATCCAAAATGGTATGAGTGTATTGATTAGAAATTTTGCTACAACCGAGGTGAGGCTTTTTGCTATAATGTCAGAGAGCGATCGCAATCAAAATAGAATTCCTTTGGCTAAAACCAAAGAGCTTTTGAGTAAAAGGATGAGAGCCTCTTGAATTAATCAGATTTACAAAAAGGTTGTATGCGAAAACAGAAAAATGTTGACAATCTTTACATCTTTTCTGTGAAATTATCATTCTTCAAATTGATGATTATGGCTCGGACTCCCGATTGACTAGAGAGGGTTCCTTATCCCCAGTCCCTAATCTCCTATCCCTAACCCCTAGGAGTTAACTCTTCCAACAGATCTACGTATGTTTGTGCCATTTTGCTCCAGCTATGTTGTTCTGCTATGGATCGGGAGACTTGACCCATTTGTGTTCTAAGCTGGGGATTGTTTGTCAGAGTTGACATTGCACTTGCCAAAGCTTCAACGTCATCTGAGTCTGGTAAAACGATCCCTGCTTCTGGTGTTACCAAATCTGCCGCACCTGTGGAAGTAGCAGTAATGACAGGTACGCCTGTCGCCATCGCTTCGATAACTACTAAGCCAAAGGGTTCGTAGCGGGAGGGAAAAACAAAGAAATCAGCGGCTTTCATGACTTCTGGTAAGTCACGCCGCAATCCTATAAAATGGACTCGGTGATTTAGCCCTAGTGTTGCTGCTAACTGGGGATAAGGGCTACCTTCTGTAACGCCTGCAACTGCTAGATGCAAATTGGGTACTTTTACGAGGGCGTACAGTACCGTGTCTAAGTTTTTCCGGGGAATTCTGATGTCACCTGCAAATAAAGCTAGGGGAACTCCTTCCGGAAGACTCCATTTTTTGCGATCGCAAGCCCCAGGAGAAAATTCTTGCAAGTCCACGCCATTGACAACGATTCGTATGGACTCTGGTGGTACGCCAATTTCTAACAAATCTTTAGCGACCTTATCAGAAACTGCCACCACAGTTTGTGTTTGACGAAAAGCCGTTTTTTCCCACCTGGCGTTTAAAGACGTGTATAACCGCTGATAGAAATCGTAAATGACTTGACGTGGATTAAATCCAGTTTTCACTGACTGGGGCTTTACCTGTTTAGCGGAGAATTTTAACCAAGAACTATGGACGAAATGAACGGCATTCAGATCGCTCTTTGCCCAAGTAATCGCTCCATTAGCTTTAACGACATTTAGTTGCGAACGATGCTGCCGCAACCAATTTGTGCTAGCAAAAGCAAAAATTAAGTTGCGAAGCAATTCAGACGGCCATCCCTCAACCGAAATTGGAACCCAATGAACTTGGTGATTTTGTTGTAATTCTGGAGCTATTTGACTTGATAGCAAGGTAACATGATGACCGCGACGAATTGCTTCTCGAGCAACCTCGTAATTCACCCGGCCCTGTCCATCACCTTTAATAACACTGTGGGTAACGATGCAGAGCTTCACGGTTAACTTCCTGTAAAATATATGTATGAATATGAGACTGAACTGTCTACAAAGCAGAAGGACGCCATAATTTCTGAATACCAGATAGACGAACAATTTGAGGCCAAGCTTGAATTGCTCCCCACTTTATCAAATAGAATGTCATATGAACAAAGTATAAGAAATGCTACTAGTTTAATTGGATTGGGAGATAAATCTTAAAACTTGGCTGCTATTCTAGGTGGACCAAAACTTAAGACAAGTGCTATTATGGTTCGGAAAGTAAGATGTTGACGCAAGGAACGCCAAAAGTAAGGACGCGCTTCTCTAATTTGTTTAGAGCGCATTAAACCAATTCCTAAAGTTGTACTTACATGTCCCCATTGTTGGAGAAAATATGGTTTAAATTCCTTAAGCTTTTCATCTTCCATAAACTTCTCATAGCAGAAAAGATCGGCTTGAGCTTTTCTGATTTTTGCTTGAGAATTTCGGCTACCACTCATCATTGTGTCTGTTTGTTCGTGAACTCTATACCGAGTTAATTTTTCAGCGCAATAATATGCTCCTAAACCATTACGGCAACATAGATAATTCACATACAAATCCCAAGAACCACCCACTTCTGGTGGAATGGTTTTCCAGTCCACAACGTCTCGACGAATCACGGCTGCTGTCGCTGTAGAGACTGCCCTATCTATCAAGCTAAGCTTACAAAAAGGTTGAAAGATTCCTTCTCGTAAATGAGAGCGCTTAAACAGTTCCGAACAATGCTCGGTAAGCTCCTTATCTATTTCTCCATTAGCATCCATCATATAATGGTCGCAAAAAGCAAGCGCTAAATCTGGATGAGCTTCCAAAGGTGGTACGAGCTTTTCTAAAAAGTTCTCTTCCCACATATCGTCGTCTAGCAAGCTTGCTACATATTTACCTCTTGCTTTTTTAAAAGCATTCATGGTGTTGGCAAACATTCCCAAGTTTGTTGAGTTGCGGTAGAACCGAATTCTATCATCATTAAAAGATTCAACAATGGATTGTGGGTTTTCCGGGCTGCAATTGTCTGAAACAATAATTTCTATATTGCGGTAAGTTTGTTTAACTGCACTACTTAAAGCCGCCTTTAGATACTCAGGACGGTTATAAGTGGGTGTGATAATGCTGACTAAGGGTTCGGGAGATTTTTTGTTGCCATTCATATTCTCATTACTGTACATTTTTGCTAGAAACAGATATGTTTCAAATAGTTTTGACTCAATACTTAGTGAATAACATATACATATGAAAAGTCTATGTGAATAATATTACAAGAATTTGTCATTTATCATAGGGCTGGTATTTCTTTAATCTGATTTAATGAAAGTACTATAGCAATCCTATTTAATTCATGAAATATATGTAGGGGAGCTACCCTCGCGTGCGGGTTCCCCCGCGACTGCTAGGAGTAGTGTTGATTATCAATTTTTTATGGGCTTTAGAAACCCGTTTGCTATACAGAATCGGGTTTCTTGGCAAACATAATTATAATCTATTAAATCACTCAAAAGGTTATATCAAAGTTTTACCTAGACAATTTTTTTGTAAAGAAATTGTGAATTTTTTACCCAAAACCGAGCTAGGTAGTAAAGTCTATCTATGAAATTATAGAATGGTCAACTCATAATTAGATGAGAAATAGCTAGAGCTTCTCTATAATTGATTGATGAAAAATTTTAAGCACTGTAGGGATTGGGTGGGCATTGCCCAACACCGCTCCTTTCAATGCGTTTAATCCTACTCCTTTGTGCTTACTTCATGTTGCATTTGATGATATTTCCAAAGTTTGCCACGTCTTTGTAGCAAATCTTGATAGTTACCTTGTTCCACAACTCGACCGGCTTCCATAACAACAACTTTGTCTGCTTTCGCAATTGTTGAAAGTCGGTGAGCGATCGCAATCACTGTTCGACCAACTGCTAGCTTTTCTATAGATTCTTGAATGAGTCTTTCCGATACTGAGTCGAGGGCGCTAGTTGCTTCGTCCAAAATCAAAATATCTGGATCTCGTAATAACGCACGAGCTATGGCAATACGCTGCTGTTGTCCGCCCGATAAACGCGCTCCGCGATCGCCCAATATTGTGGCAAAACCTTGGGGCATTTGTTCGATAAACTCAAGTGCATTTGCGAGTCGGGCTGCTTCTCTGATGGCTGCTTCTGTAGCGTTGGGCGTACCGTAAGCAATGTTGTCCCAAACTGAAGTGTTGAAAATAAATGTATGTTGGCTGACGACTGCCATCCTCCGACGCAACGAGTTAATCTCGAACTGTAGTAAATCCACACCATCTATAAAGATATGTCCTTCCGTCGGGTCGTAAAAGCGAGCAATTAAATCGACGAGTGTTGTTTTGCCCGCACCAGATGCTCCCACGAGTGCTGTCATTTTACCCTTTTCAATAGAAAGGGTCACATTGTGGAGTACCAAATTTCTGAGATCGTAGCCAAAGTCCACCGATACTATGTCAATTGAACGATGTAATCCAGGAAACTCTATGTTGCCATTTTGAAAGTAGGTTTTGTTATCTTCTCTCAAAAGTTCTTTGATATTTTCCAGCGACCCACCCAAAGTACTTAGATAAGCTAGAGTTCCATTAACATCCTGAAGACTTGGCACTACTCGCACTAGAACAAAGAAAAAGGTGAGCAGCGAAGCGATGGGCAGTGTAAATTTAACGAAGGAAATAATGATTAAACTGATAAGAGCTGTAGTTGCAATACTTTCTGCTATTGGTTTTACTAGCGTCCAGACAGCAACAACTTTCATGGATGCATCCAATAAGTCTTTACTCGATCTGTAGAAACGCTGTCTCTCAAAATCTTGAGTTCCGTTTGCATGAACGGTACGAATTCCATTGATAAACTCTAGTGCGACTGCATTAAATTTCCCGTTAGCTTTGGAAATGTCGAAACTGCTTTCTCTTACCCTAGCATTGAGTGTTGTCAAGCCCACTGCTAAAAGGGAAAACAACATGACTGACAAAAGAGACAATTGCCACGATATCAGAAACATACAGATAAAGTAGACAACAACTACCAATGCTCTGGTTAGTACAAAAGCCGCACCACTAAATCCCTGCTTGAATCTCTCGATTTCTGTCGTCATCGTGTTCATGATTTCGCCAGAACGCGCTTCTGTAAAGTAACCGAGTTGTAAAGACTGTAGTTGTTCAAAAATCCGCTTTCGCAACCGATCTGCAAGGTTGAGTTGAACAGATTCTGTATAGATTGATGCAAAATAGTTAAAAGCTGAACGAGTCCAAGTACTAAGTAATATCAGTATAGAGATTGCATATAGAGGATTGATGACTTTAGCATTAGCCGCTATGACCGCATCTAACCAACCAATTCCAGTGTGAGGCGAATTATTTGGATTTGTTAAACTCTGTAGAAAGGAAAGTAAGAATCCAACACTAACACCCTCAAAAGTGGCTGCTAGGAAGGTAAACACAATCGCCAAGATAGCTATTTTGCGAAAATGACCAAACTCTCGCAATATTATGTAGTTCTCCTTCCAAAACTTATTAGCTTTGAGGATATTTTTGAGAAAGGTGTTAGCTTGAGAGGAAATTGTGGTCTGCATGTTTATGTACAAAATTAGATGAGCGGGGTAGATACAAATCCATCAATACCATCTTGAGGTTTGTTTTTTTTAGGAGAAAATTGGATGCGCGAACTTATAAATCAAGCTTGGTTCATATTGCTGCGCGGCGCATGAAACGACCAATGGCAGATCCACCTCGAAGGTCTAATTGTTTTAAAAACAATGTTGCTTTAGAGTAGACAGGAATGGGAGTTTGAGTGTGTTGCCAGTATACTCTATCAGTCATGGTTGGAGAATCACCATTGAGAGCGCTCGCTATCAGCTTTTTCCTCCAAGGCTTGACACTTGGAACTGTTGCATGAGACATGGTAGTACCGCCTGGAATAAAATCCATTCCTTCCGGACCGATCGCACTGAGGGGCTCGTTTGTTAGCATGAGTGCTAAGTTTAGGTACGTTTGATCGCCGTAAAGGTAGGGGTAACAGTGGAAATTTTCATCACTGTAAAGGTTTTGGTAGTTAATATAACCTGCCTCATCTCCAAGAGTTATCAGTTTTTGCCAAAGTGATACTATTGACTTGCGATCGCGATGAACTCCAATGAATCCACTATTATAGTGGTAATCTAACTGTTGCTTGCAATCGAACCCTTTGCTTTGAGCAAATTCCAACCATGCTAAACGTCGAGGATGCGATCGCGGGACATAATACCACGAGTCACCGCATAAAGCAATTCCCCTTTTTACCCAATGCTCGTAAAAATCCCAACGGCACTTATTCACGATGTCTGGATCGAAGTAGAATATAGCCTCTGCTTCTGGATGATATTTTTCCCATAGCTCTAACATAAAATCAGGCTTGTAATAAGCAAAGTGCTTGTTTGTATCTAATTTGACAAACCTGATATAGCTTTCTTGACCTAGGGATAATTCTTGGTAGCCTTCTCTGTGAGGAGCGGATTTTGCCCAGGATGGTAAATTTCCACGATATCCTGCCCAAATTACACCCCGAAATCCATATTGATACAAAGAATTTACCAAAATACCTACACCATAGTGATAATCTTTTTCAAAAAGAGTACAGATTGCTGTAAGCATCTTAGTTTACCCATTACTGTGGTGATCTGAAAATTTGGGAGAACTTTACTTTCGTGAGAGTTTAAATGTAGTAGAATGCACGAAGACTACTACAACAATTAAAGCAGTAAATACGAACAGTTAGATTATTTCTCTGCAACTAAGTCAACAGTTTTGAACTTTTCTTCTAGTAATGACAATCTTGCCAACCCTGGTAGGGCATTTAACTCTCGAAGCCTTGTGGAATTTAACCGGGAGCCCTCTTCTAAAGACCAGCATTTGGGTCCGAGCAAACTCATGTCTCCTTTAAGAACATTAAGTAGCTGTGGCAAACGATCTAATCCGTACTTAAGCATCCAACGTCCAAGGACTGTTACCTCAACTCCTTCGCGATCGCGTGCATCATCTTCAAATGCCTTCTGCTGTGTTGTAGTTGTACGAAATTTGAGAACTTTGAAGAGTTTGCCCCGTTCTCCAATATGCCATTGACTAGAAAAAATTGGGCCTTGAGAATGGAGGCGCATCAATGAAACTAAACCCAGAATCAAAGGCGCAAACGTAAGTAAGAATATCAAAGCCATCAGCCAATCACTCAAGCGTTTTAACAATCCAAAGAGTGAGTTAATCATGTTTGGCTGTTTATGAGTTGAAGGTATGCGAAGGAAAATAGGCTTGCCTGCTGCAAAGCTAGCATCTGCCCAAAATTTTAATCGGGCTTCACCTAACTTTGGGTCTATGCGGACTAAAGTTGCTGGAGTTCTCTTTAAACACTCTACAAGTAGTTGCTTTTTATGCAGTGAAGGCATAGGGGGTTGCTTAACTTGCCCCGGAGGCATCACTATTAACTGATTCCGCCGCCATTGAATCGTGCAGTACTGGGGAGGATTATCTTGTGGTTGCTGTTTCACGCTATAGTAATTTTGTATTACTGGTATTATTGATGTTGTCATATGTATTTCATCTCATAAGGTAGTAGACTGCCGACCCGATACTGAAAGCTATGTAATGCTGCAAGCGATCTTCATCTCATTTGCTTTAGGAACGTTCCACAGAGTGGACTTGTGGAACCATTCAACTATCTTTAATAACAACAGCACACCACAAGCCAGACTTTTTTGATGTACTAAATTCATTACTTACGATAGTATTTTCCTAGTAATTTTAAAGGTTCCACTCATTCACATGACGTGGCTTATCCGTGCGGATATTCGATCTCTAGGATATAAGACGCAGTAGAAATAACAGTTGCCCGTTCAAATTCTTTATTTACTCTTTATAGAGTTCCTGCGTTTTTCCTAGAATTATTAAGCTACTGTGAACGATTTTATGTAAATACTCATTTTCAGTCGTAATTTTAGCATAATGTTAGATTCACAATTCAAAAACACTTAATGATTACTACTAATTAAATAACACAAATTCCGTAAACATTCTTATATGCCAAAATTTTATATACTTGTCTAATTTTTATATATGTATAATTCAATCTTTAAATATGTGACGATGGATAGTTGACATTTCTCCCCTCTCCGTACTTGTTGAAGTATAAAAAATCTTTCAGGAAAGTAGGGAGTAGGGGAAAGAGTGTTGCTTTCATGCATGATGTATGGCAACAGCTATCCGTAGGATGCTCTTAAGTAACTTCAACATCACAAGACCTGATTTCTGAAAAACCAATCTTTTGAGTCCATATTTTTATTGAGCGGAAAATACTTAGGCTTAATTATCAAATTACAAAGAACTAATATGTGAAGAAAGCTACTTGTTTATTACTTTTATAAAAGATTATGTGTATTAACTAGCTGACTAATTTATGAAGAATACATTATCGATTTAGATAAGAGTAACTTTCTTCACATCTGGTGATGAAAAAACAAAGAATTTACAGGACGTTTGAGGAGATAAATTACTTTTTAAACGGTATTTTAAGTACAATCTTGTGTTTATGTTTAATCGTGGAAGGTATTTAAAGCATCTATCTATCGGCTTAAGTATTATGTAAGAGAATGTTTGAAAAAATTCTCTTATCAAAGGGAAAATGTTCCAAATACCCCCAAAACTCCCCTTATAAAGGCTACGGAAGTAGCGCTCTTCGATCGCTATAGATAGAGAATAATTGAGGCGACTGGAAGTCACGACTATACAAACAAAGTCCGCCTGCGCGGACTAACCTAAAAATAGGGTTTCAAATTTTATGAGCGCGAAAGTGATGGAAGAGCGGTAGGGTGGGCAGTGTCCACCACCCACTTATTGTTTCGTAGGGTGGGCACTGCTCACCATCCACTCCCACAAGGGAGGTGCAAGATGTTAGTAGGGCTATACCACACATTCTAATATTGGTGGGCTTTAGCCCTACCTACAAGTTGAGTGGAATTTTAGAGCGATCTGGGAGTATTTACCTTGGACAAGACAAACAAAAGCGGATGCGTTCGCACCCGCTCTTGAAATATTTTTTTATAGGAGCGCAACACCGAAGCGCCTAAACATCTTGAAAGGTTATTTCTCCATAGCTTGTTGGAGGGCAAACCGATGCTGTTGTGTTGTGTAAGGTATGTAAGCACTGCCAGAGTTAGACACGCCACTAGCAACAACTCCAAGGAGATTCAAGCGGCTGAGCATGGCTGTAGCTTGCGCCATTTGGGTACGTGTCACTTTACCAATGCTGGCTACCATAATTGCTCCACGGCAAGATGATGCTGTTAGTAGGGCATCTACTAAGCCAAGAACTGGGGTTGAGTCTACAAGTACCAAATCGTAGTTTTCCTCAAATGTTGCCATTAACTGCTGCATACGAGGAGAACTCAACAAATTAGCGGGATCGACTGGGGTGGGACCAGCAGTCAAGATATCAATGTAGGATGACCCAGAAGATTGAATGCTAATTTGATTGGGTAGGGAAACATCACTGGCGAGGAGAGTGGAAAGCCCCTGTTCGTTTGGAAGATTCAACTGTTTGTGCAGGGTTGGTTCGCGTAAGTTAGCGTCAATGAGCAAGACTCGCTTGTGTAGGCGGGCTGCACTCATGGCTAGACCTAATGCTAAAGCTGATTTACCGTCATCTGGTAAGGCTGCAGTTATCATTAGGGATTTGAACGAAGAAACTGAGTTCAACAGCTCGATGTTCTTGTAAATCAGGTCTAATGATTCCCAACGGGGTGAAGACTGCAATACTTGAATTGTCCAAGGTGCGGGTTCCTGTGGCTTGCCAAAGGGCAATTTGATAACAGAGTCTCTGGCTGCTTTTGCTGGTGGTAGTTTCGGTGTTGTTCCCAACAGTGGGAGGGCTACTTGCTTCTCCAATTCAGCAGTGGTGTGAACGGAATCATCAGCCGCTTCTCTTAAGAAAGCTGCAACACCACCTAACATCAATCCTACGACACCACCTAAGAGAAGATTTTGCTGGAGGTTGGGACCTAACTTTACACCCATTTTGGGTTTTTCGATGACTTCCCAGTTATATCCACCTTTATCAAGTTCTTGCTCTAGGACTTGTTCTGCTTTGTAGAGCTGCTGTAACTTATCCCGGTTAAGTTGTACTTGAGGCTCTAGGCGATTGTACTCAGCTAACACCCGTGGAAAGCGTTTGAGTTCGTTACGTAATTGATCTTCTTTCTTTGCTAAAACGCGATCGCGAGCCACATAAGCTAGCAAATCTGTTCTTGTTTTGAGCAACTCTGATGAAAGGTTGATATCAATTGCACCTTTTTGTCCTTGCTCCAAAAGACCTTGAGTTTCAGGTTTTGCATCTACACCTAAAGTCCGCTTTTGCTCTTGTTGTAACAACGTCTTCTGGCTTTGAAGTTGTTCTACAAGTTTTTGTACGCTAGGTGCTTGATCTGTAAAACGAAGGCGTTCTTGTGCTAGAAGCAATTCTGTTTTCTGGATTTCGTTGAGCAATCCTTGATAACGAGTCGATTGACTCAGACGCGCTTCAGCAATGGCAGTTTCTGGAGTTGTTTGTAGTTGTTGAAGTAAGTTTTTGTAACGAGCTTCTGCTTCTTGATACTCAGCACGAGTTTTACCTCGTTCTTGCTGAATTCTGGTTAGTTCATCTTCTGTGGATTTTGCCTGTGTCTCTGGGTTAATTATATTTTCACTTCTACGAAAGCGTTGTAGATTCGTCTCTGCTGTTGCAACATCGCCACTAACTTTTCTAATTTGCTCTCTGATGACTTTCAGACCTCTTCTGATACGTTCGTCTTGCTGTCTGATATTGTAATCCAGATAAACTTGCCGCATCGTCTCCAAGACTTTGTATGATTTATCGGGAGCGGTACTGGTGTAGTCTACTTGGAATATTTTAGTTGCGACGTTATCTTCTTTTCCTTTGACTTGTTCCAAAGCCAAGGAGCTTTTTAATTCGGCAACAGTTATCTCAGGATACTCTGGCTTTAGCTTGTTCGCTGCTTTTTCTATCAGTTCAGAACTTTTCATTAAGTTCAACTGAGTTGCAGTGTCTATTACAATGTTGGGATCTGTGTACTGATTATCAACTGAATCACCTGCTTCTTGTTTGCCCTGGTAATTAGGTTCTATCAGAAGCTGCATTGAGCTTCCGTAAGTATCTGGTGTTCTTTTTGTTACCAAGCCCGCAATGGCAAGAGATGCCACAAATACTGCTAAAAACCAGGGGAATCTGCGTACTAAAACTGCTAACAGTTGTCCGTAACCCGGTTCTGACTCAGTAACTGGATTTACATATGGACCTAGACTGCTTTGAACCACGTTTATTATCCCTCAGCTAATTAAATTAAATGAATAGTTACTTTACTGCACAAGTTTGGTCTATAACTTGCTCGACTTTACTAAAGAAAGCCTCTTCTGAGAAATGAGCGATCGCATGATTACGAATGTTCCCGTAATCCCAATAGATATCCCTGGCTTCTAGTAGTGCAGTTTGTAGCGAATCCGGTGTTTGCCTCTTGAAAAAGACCCCTGTTTTACCAGGAATCTGGGTGTCCAATACGCCACCAGCGCCAAACGCGATGACTGGCGTTCCACTGGCATTTGCCTCTACTGGCACTAATCCATAATCTTCTAGGGCTGCCACTATAACAGACCTAGCTTTAGAAAACAACTGGGTGCGTTCGGCATCGGAAACGTGTCCTACAAATTCCACATTGCCTAATGCTTTAGACTCTAACCTTTCTCTTTCCGGACCATTTCCCGATATAAGCAACCGCCACCCCAACCAGTTAAAGGCTTCGACTATTATATCAAGTCGTTTGTAACCAATCATGCGAGCCGAGGCAAGATAAAAGTCTTCTTTTGTATCTGAAAAAACAAATCTTTTTGTATCAATAGGATAATTGATAACGATTGCTTTTTTACCGTAGATATTTTTTATGCGACGCGCAACAACGCTGGAGTTAGCGATGTAAAGGTCTGGCTCCTGTGCGTAGCTTAAGTCTACTTTTCTCATCATCTCAAAAACTTGTTCGATGAGAGGAGCGAAATACCGATAGTCTCCGTACTCCCGCAGATAAGTTTCTGTATCCCATAAAAAACGGGTGACGTTGTGACAGAAGCAAATGTGGCGAGCTGTTGGCTTCTTCCGCACCGCTTTTGCAAAACTGGTACTGCTACTGATAATTAGATCGTACTCTTGTAAGTCTAATGCACGGAAAGCAGAAAAATAAAATGGTGCCATCAATCGAAAATACTTTGTAGCACCTGGTATATTTTGCAAGAAGGTGGTACTAACAGCACGATCGCCCAGATCGATAGTCTCCTTGGGATCGTACAAAGAAGTATAAACATCTGCTTCAGGGTAGCGCTTGCACAGCAATTCAAAAACGCGCTCTGCCCCGCCTTTTTGAGTTAGATAATCATGAACTAGGGCAATTTTCATACTAAACCTGGTGGATTTACTCTATCACAAATTTATATAGAAAATAGGGATTGGGGTTAGAGATCGGAAATCACCGATGGAAAGTTTATGACGACTGTAATTGAACGCCGCACCCTCGTTTTAACAGTTTGTAGACTGTTTGGCAATCTACTTTATTCTCCTACTGATTTTTAAGATACTAAAAATTTATTTTCCTATGATTAACTTTTAATAAATATTTTGTAAGGGGATTAGGGATTGGGGGTTAGGGATTGGGGATTAGTTATCACCCCTGCACCTTTGCACCTCTGCTCCCCTCTTCCTTGTCGCCAGTCCCCAGCCCCCAGTCCCTAGACAGTTGCTAGGGTTTTGAAGAAATAAGCATTTTGTTCGGCACGTAGCTTATCGCACAGTCTGCCTGAAGGTAGTTCAACATCGTCATATGTCAGAACTTGGTCTTTGGCAATATCTCGCTTGAGACGACACCCTTCTGCTAAACCTATTGGCAAGAAGTTTTGTTCTTGAACGATGTTGGAATTCTCACATTGACCATAGGTCATGTAATAACCAATACCATCCAAAGTTTCTCCTGCTTTCAGGTCAATTTTGGCAGTTGTCACAACGTCTACTAATGGAGCACCTAGAGGGCTTAACACGTAGTCTTGGAAAAGAACAACGCGAGCTACTGACAGTGGTACTTCAAAGTGACAGAGGTGATATGGAGTGTAGAAGCTGTAAAGGGGACCTTCGCCTAACTTATAGAGATTGAGGTAGTGACACTGCTTTGGATCGTCATGAGTTCCGAAGACAAAGACTCCCGGACCTGGTTTTGCACCCACAACGTAATCTACAATGCCGCCCAGTTCTTTCAGTTGTTCGACATCGTACATCCCGGTCATTTCATCTACATGACCCTTAAAGTCATATCCCAACATACCTCGCTTGGCAACTTTCATCCCTGTAGCGTTGGCTACGATCGCTTGTTCAAAGGAGATTTTTGTCCCATCTGCAAAGCTGGTTACCATATGGGCTTTTTGACCCCAACGTTCGGCAAATGCTTTTTGAGTCGTAGGGTTGCGATATGGGTCTTGTAAGCCTTTAATATTACCACACAATAATGGAGTTAAACCAATACTTTTTACAAAACGATAGAGATTCATTTGTACCCCAGGTTGGTCGCCGTCACAAGCTGTGAGGATGACGCCTGCTTTGTCTGCATAAACTTTAAGGATAGAACCAATAGTGCCATCTAATTCAGCGTTCATCATAATGACGTGCTTGTGATGAGCTATTGCCTCCATCACAACATGAGCGCCAAATTCCACTGCGCCTGTCACCTCAATCAATGCGTCAATCCCTTCAGCACGGCACAGCAACATCGCATCTTCAGTGACTGCATATCCATCATTTGCGATCGCGTTTTCTAATTCGCCAACAGAGGAAACAACTCGATAATTCTCAATTCCGGCTTCCGAATATGCACGTTTAGCAGCATCAACATTGCGATTGGCAATAGCAACCAGTTTCATTCCGGGTACAGAATTTGCGATTTGATTGGCAATTCCCCGACCCATAAAGCCTGCTCCAATCATACCGACTTTGATAGGATTACCAGCTTCTGCACGGGCTTGTAAGGCGCGATCTACAATAATCATTTGTTCCTCTGGTGTTAGTTGTGTAGGATAGGCGTCTCGCCTGTCATCGTTAGTTGATAGTTGTTAGTTGATAGTTGTTAGTTGCGAATAACCACTAACGACTAACCACTAACCCTTAGCCATTAATTAAACACTTCCGCCAACAGTCATCATTGACATTAACGGCCAGTTTTTATCTTTGTCAGAAATGACGGTGACTTCCATAGGCCATTGAATATTGAAAAATGGATCGTCGTAGCGCAAACCACGCTCGTAGCCCGGAGTGTAAAACTCACCGACTTGATAAACAACCTCAGCCCCATCTGTCAGTGCTTGATAACCATGGGCAAACATTTCTGGCACGTACAAGGCGCGGCGGTTTTCGGCAGTGAGTTCTACTCCAATATGTTGGAGGTAGGTTGGCGATTCAGGACGCATATCTATAATTACGTCATATATAGCCCCACTTATGCAGCGAATTAATTTTGTTTCTGCTGCAGGTAGAAGTTGATAGTGCATTCCCCGCAATGTGCCTTTTTTGTGGTTGAAAGACAGGTTGCATTGGGCGACTGTTGGCTTTAAACCATGTGCTTCAAATTCTTGAGCGCAGAAAGTCCGAGCAAAAAAACCTCTTTGGTCGGGCTTTTGGTCTAAATCGATGATGTATGCATCTTGAAGTTCTGTTTTCGTAAAAATCATGGGTATCCTCACTTTGTACTGTAACTACACAAGCTAGTCAAACAATTTCTGAAACCGAGCAGATACTTAAAAACTTGTGCTATATCCTTTATGTTGATACTGCTCGATTTGTGGATGAAATTACGTGATGATTTTTATTTTTTGAGTCAAGCTAGAAACCATCAAATAAACTTCTTCTTAGTTTTACACTATTAGGGCGACAAAACGAATTGCCACGCTGACTTCCCTACTAAAGCAAGATAAGGGATAATTATTTTCATTGCCAGTACGGGCCATCTTCTCAAAGCACCAAAGAAAACTTTCCAATTGTTTTTAAAGAAATGCTTTAAAACTAACTTTCGGCAAAACTTTCTTGAGTAACCAATCTCAATCAGTTTCACATAAAGTTTAGGCAAGTCAGTGTATTGCATTTTCAGCAATGTTTTTGGCTCGCGCATCCAATAACTTGAACCAAAAGCACTTTCTACATAGGTTTCTTTGGAAACCTTAGCACTACCACAAGCAGCACAAAAAGCAGTCCAGTAAACTTGTGCTTCCATATTACCTAACCCAGATGACCAATTGCGGATAGCAACCTGAGCGTCTTTTGTTCGGTATATCTGAGCAGTCATAAATCCCACGCCAGAGTGGTTTTCCTGCAAACAACGTTCAAAGACTGCTTTACCGTCTTCAGAAATTTCTTCATCCTTAACATCAAAGCAGCGTTGATAGATGAGATCGCCTGTTGATTCGTAACGGCAGGAGAAATTAAGAATAAATAATGATAAATCAGAGTGTTTTTGGAGATTGGTTACGACATAACTCAAAGTTCTTTCTTGGATGGGGTCGTCATCGCCAATTGTCCATATGTATTTGCTTGTTGCTGCATTGATACAATAAGCAATATTCTTCATGACACCAATATTTTCACTATTTCTATTCGCTTGAAATGTTACATTTTGAAAATATTGTTGCCATTTCTTAATGACTTCTTGGGTATGGTCTGTTGAGCAGTTATCAGATATAATAATTTCGCATTCTTGCTCGTAACCTTTAATGGATTTAGATAACCAAGTGAGTTGTTTATCTAGTAAATTGGCGCGGTTATAGGTGGGAATAGCAATGGTAAGTAATTTGTTCATCTCAATTTCAAAGCTGAATGAAATCAGCTGTTATAGGGTAGTGAAAAATCAATATTAAGGTAAGCTTCTCGTTTAATAGACGAGATGTTGTGCGATTAATAGTGGTATTGCACTCCCTGTTCGCCGTCAATTTTCTTCTCTCGTGTAATTTTGTATTGAAGAATTCCAAATCAATATATTTGATTTGGAACTCCTTGTAGCTTACACTTGCTACTGTATCGCTGACTACTTTCTAACCCAGAAGAAATCTTTATCAATTTGCTGGGTACGAATGAGATATTCCAGCTGTTTCAAGCGAGTAAAGCCTCGAGAAGTGAAAGTTTCTTCACTCAGATCAATTTGAGAGAAGACTTCATACAACTGTTGTGCGCCCCGCTTGGCATCCCAATCACATTTAAAGCCAGGTAGAACGGTGTTAATTTTTTCAAAAGAAACTCGGTAGCTGCGGTTATCTGCACCTTGAGTCCCAAAACTAAGTTGACACCCAGGGAAAACTCCAGCAACAATTTCAGCAATTTCTTTAACGCGGTAGTTGTTGGCTGTATCGCCTACGTTAAAGATTTGATTGTGTACGATGTCACGAGGTGCTTCTAGGGCGCAAACAATAGCTTTGCAAATATCTAAAGCATGAACGAGTGGACGCCAAGGCGTACCGTCACTCGTCATCTTGATTTCTTTAGTAGTCCAAGCTAAACCTGACAGGTTGTTCAACACGATATCGAAGCGCATTCTGGGAGATGCACCAAAAGCGGTAGCATTTCTCATAAAAGTAGGCGAGAAATCATCGTCAGCTAAAGGCTGCACATCTCTTTCTACTAAAGTCTTACACTCCGCGTAAGCTGTTTGAGGATTGACGGGTGATTCTTCTGTAACATCGCCCTCAGTGGCTACGCCGTAGACGCTGCAGGAAGACATATAAACGAAGCGACGCACGCCTGCTTCTTTTGCCAACTTGGCAAGACGAACGGAACCTTTATGGTTAATTTCATAGGTGATATGCGGTGCCAATTGTCCGGTAGGATCGTTGGACAGTTCTGCCATATGAACAATTGCATCTACACCTTGGAGATCTTCAATAGAGATATCGCGAATATCTTTGTTGAGAGTCTTGGCTGTTACTTGAGTCCCGTTATACAACCAACCTGCTTTATAATAGCCTGTGTCTACACCAAGAACTTCGTGTCCTTTTTCTAGAAGGAGGGGTGGTAATAAGCAACCAAGATAACCTTCAGTACCAGTAACTAAAACTTTCATTGTTTGAAATTCCTATGAGTTGATGTGTTCCTAATAATTTTTGGAGTATTGACTACTGCGTACTTTTGCACCGTATGTACGCACAGTAACATATTATTTTTAAAGTTTTGCAGTAGTCAGTGATGATGCTTTCATAAACTTTTTTGAGGACTCTCCGTACATAGACCTCAATTTGCCCATGCTTGTTTGTATTCGTACTTCTGAAAAAAGCACGGGCAAAATTTAACTAATTGACTGAACTAACTACTGGTTGCAAATGAGATTGTTCGGGAATTTGTGCGACAATGTATTTGCCAATTTCAATGGAAGATGTTGCCGCTGGAGAAGGCGCATTGCAAACATGAACGGAGTTTTCGCCTCGAACAACTAAGAAGTCGTCTACGAGTTTGCCGTCGTTCATAAGTGCTTGAGCGCGAACTCCTGCATGAGTTGGTACTAAATCTTCCGATTTGACTTCGGGAATTAGTTTTTGCAAACTTTTTGTAAATACTGCTTTGCTAAAGGAACGGATGATTTCCTTCATTCCTTCATCTGCATACTTGGCAGCTAGTTTCCAGAAAGCGGGATAAGTCATGACTTCGGCAAAATCTCTCAAATCGAAGTCAGTTTTGTGATATCCTTCGCGTTTGAGGCTGAGAACTGCATTGGGACCTGCATGGACGGTGCCATCAATCATGCGGGTAAAATGGACTCCTAGGAAGGGAAAATCTGGATTGGGAACCGGATAGATTAGACCTTTGACTAGGGAACGCTTTTCTGGTGTCAGTTCGTAATACTCTCCCCGGAAAGGTACGATTTTTGCTTGTGGATCGACTTTGCCCATCTTCGCAACGCGATCGCTCTGTAATCCAGCACAGTTAATAACAAAGCGAGTTACAAAGCTGCCTGTGTTCGTTTCTAATACTTGATGGTTGCCACTCTTAACGATGCGTTCCACCTTTGTATTGAGGCGCAGATCTCCTCCTTGCTGTCTAATAATTTCAGCATATTTGAAACAAACCTGCTTATAACTCACGATTCCAGTGGAAGAAACAAAGATTCCTCCAACACTCTTCACGTGAGGTTCGTATTCTTTGACTTCTTCAGCAGTAATTCTTCTAACATCTATCCCGTTTTCCAAACCTCTTTGGTAGAGATTTTCCAAACGAGGCAATTCCTCTTTATCTGTCGCTACAATGACCTTACCGCAAACTTCGTAATCAATGCCATGCTCTTGGCAAAATTCCACCATCGTGCGGCAACCGTCATGGCAAAATTTTGCTTTAAAGCTACCTGGTTTGTAATAAATACCAGAGTGAATCACACCGCTATTGTTACCAGTTTGATGAAACGCCCATTGGCTTTCTTTTTCTAAAACAAGAATGCGTGCGTTAGGGTAGCGCTTGCCTAAAGCCATTCCGGTGGAAAGACCAACGATTCCCCCACCTATAATTGCAAAATCATACATATACAATTGCCACAGGAAACTAGATGAATTATGAATTATGAATTATGAATTATGAAGACTTGCAAAAATTCATAATTCACTAAGCGTGTAGGTGAGAAAACCCAAACTATATAACCGCATTAAAATCTTGGCTTTTGACAAATGACTTTTGACAAATGACAAATGACGATCCTAACTAGTTAGCTTTATTTGCAACGACCTACTTCTTTTCCTACCAAACCTTCCAAGGAGCTTTGTTTTTTTGCCACAAATCCTCAAGATAATTTTTATCTCTTAAGGTATCCATTGGTTGCCAGAAACCATGATGTTTATAAGCAGAAAGTTGTTCCATATCTGCTAATTTTTCTAGTGGCACTTGTTCCCAAACAGTAGAATCATCGGCAATTAAATTAATGACTTCGGGTTCGAGTACAAAAAATCCACCGTTAATCCAGGCTCCATCACCTTCTGGCTTTTCCCGGAAACTGGTAATTTTAGTTTGTTCGTGTGCCAAAACAATAGCACCGAAACGTCCTGGTGGTTGGACGGCTGTCATTGTGGCTAATGTCTTTTGCTCTCTATGAAAATTCAACGCTTCTGTAATGTTGACATCACTTACACCGTCGCCATAGGTAAAGCAAAAAGTTTCGCTGCCAATATGTTCTCTCACCCGTCTTAAGCGTCCGCCTGTCATTGTGGAGTCACCCGTGTCTACTAGGGTAACTCGCCAGGGTTCTGCATTACCAGCATGCACGTTCATCTGGTTAAATCGCATATCAAAGGTTACGTCTGACATATGTAAGAAGTAGTTGGCAAAATACTCCTTAATGACATAACCTTTGTAACCACAGCAAATGATAAACTCGTTAATGCCATGAGCGGAGTAAGTCTTCATGATGTGCCATAAAATGGGCTTACCACCAATCTCCACCATTGGCTTTGGTCTGACACTTGTTTCTTCACTCAGACGGGTACCAAGTCCTCCAGCCAAAATTACTGCTTTCATAAAACCTCGTGAAAAGTGTGGAAACCACGTGGCTTTAGCCCGTGGAGGAAACACGACGAAAGCCCTTTCAAGGGCAGTCTTACTCCATTACCGCCTTGGGGGTACTTAATGCCGGGTAGTTTTGCTTTTCTACTTTCACTTGGGCAATTACAAGTTAACATCTTTCACCCTGTACGCATAATGGTTTGCTCAAATGAGCCTTCCCTTTCGGGAGTAATGTTAGCCTCGCCAAGGTTATTGGTCGGTACTTTCCAAGCAACACTGGCTTACCCCTTGTAAGCCTGTTTAATCACTCGGTTCCAGGGCTACAGACTGGCTACGCATCTGTAGGTGAGACTTTAACTCTTGCCAATAACGTAGTCAGTTAAGACTTAGGCTGGTCAGCTAACTAAAATTCCGAGGCATGAAGCCCCGTTACTTTAGTACGGGGTGCTGACGGAGTTATCTCTTAAGTTTCAGGTAGATGATTTCTTTAACTTATTGAACGTAATAGAGAAAAGGTTTTCCAAATTCTCAGTATATAATCTAACTGTAATTTTACTCAAAAGTGTAAAGGCAATATAAATAAACTTCTTGTTCGTGTAAAAAAACGAAAAAGTTTTTTCACCACCTGAAATGTATGTCGAGGATATAAAATTTACTTTATCTTCTGTCTGTTCTCAAAACTACATAACTTCCTCGGAGATGAAGGATAAAGGATAAGAAATTTACTCTGCATTCTTTATTTCACAACGGATACAAACCTTGAAAGAAATTTATAACCATTACTCGCTCCTTTACCCTTTATCTTTATTTCTTATTCCGATCGCTTGAGGATTGCAAGAAAGTGTCACATTTGTTTTCTACAACAACACAAATGCTGCTAAGGGCTTGTTGATAATTATCCATATCTTCTTGTTCGAGAGCCATTTTTGCAGCTGTTTGCAAATCCTCAACAGCTTGCTTGTGGTATTGGCTGGAGACTCCGCCACCATATTGTGCAAGTTCATAGCGAACAATACCCCGCTTTAAATACACTTTTGAAAGCTTGGGATTGATACGCAAGGCTTGGTTAAAATCTTCGATCGCTTGTTTGTACTCTTTCTCAAAATCACTGCTATACTGAGCGATTTGATAGCGAACGACACCCCGTTGGAAAAGAGGTTCCGATCTATCTGAACTTAACTCAAGTGCTTTATTAAAGTCCCCAATTGCTCTGTTGTAATCTTGTTGAGAATCTCCACTATACTTAGCTATTTGAGCGCGAACTATACCCCTTCTTACGTATGCTTCGACTTCGCCCGGATTGAGACGTAAAGCTGAGTTGTAATCTAAGATTGCCAAGTTATATTCGCGGTCGGGATCGCTGCTATACTCTGCAAGTAGAAAGCGGGAATTTCCCCGATTTACGTAAGCTTTGACTTCTTGAGGATTGATACTCAAAGCTTGATTGTAGTCTGCCAGAGCCGATTCATACTCTTTAATATTGTAGTGAGCGTTACCGCGATTCACGTAAGCTTTGGCGTATTTTGGATTCTTTTCAAGAGCTTGAGAGAACTTTTCAATAGCTTTCTCGTAATCGCGTACTTTGTAAGAGGCATGCCCTTGCTTGTAAAATTCCGCAAAATTTTGCGAGTCGATACCCTTTCTCTGGTTAACAGAAACTAGATTTGGCTGCGTGTAGGAGGCGGTTTGGGCTGCAAAGGGGCGATTTGTAAATTTAATCACTAAATCTAAATATCCCAGTAACCCAAAACCTAATAAGCAAAAAATAACCGGGTAGTATCTCCGTTTTTTGGGAGGGGTGTAGTAAGGTATATTTTGACCAAAGACGGGTGAGGGATTGCGAGGATTAACGCGATTAAATGCAGCGACTGGTTGGGGTACGCGAGGGGGTTGAGTGTGACGTTTTTTCGCTTTTGGTTGCGGTTTGAGGTGTTCTTTATTGGCTATTGCTCTATGAGATGGGAAAGGATCGCGTCCTCCCAAACGCAAAGCACGTTCGCACCAAGGGCATTTTTCGAGATGATTGCTGTAGCGGTGTTGGGGGTTTATAGTACAAGTCAAGAGGGAATTTTCTGCTTCAGCCAGTGCGAGCAACCAATTTTGAGCGCTGGGGCGAAGCAGTGGGTTAGAATGTCCATCTTCAAAACAGCGTAGGAAGAGTTCTTGCAAGCGAGGATGGAGAATTTCCCAGGGTGGGGCGATAGGAGTTGTAACGTAAGGAACCCGTCGCTTTTGACTGTAGGTAAAATGTCCGGCGGCAATTCGGGCTTCATATGGTGGCGGTTCCCCCATTCCTTGGAAAATTCCTGAGAATGGGTGAGTTCCTTCCATTAATAGTTGGAATATGAGTACTGACAACCCAAACAAATCGTGAGCAAAAACGCGATCGCATTCTGCAAAAGTTTTGTTTTGTAGTTCTGGTGGGGTAAATTCCGGTTTTCCTACAGGACAACGGTAGACAATTTCTTTTTGTATGTCTCTTACCTGGAACGAATCTGTGTCTACTATCGTCACTAAGGCTGTATCGCCAACCAGAATATTTGATTCGTTAACATCCCCAACACAGTACCCTGAAGCGTGTAAGGATGCAAAAGCTGCTGCTAAGTTACGAGCAGTACGGATGAGGTATTGGTAATTAAATAAAGGGCAATGTTGGCGGCGAGTTCTAGGATTGTAGAAATCAATAATAGGACGCATACCCCGAATGCGAGGCATGAGAAACCCAATGACGTTATTTTTTCCATCTGACGAACGGAGTAACTCTACAGGCCAAGCAATAGAGATATGCCCCAAACTAGCAGTCGGGTTTTCTGGCGGATGGGCAATCATCACCTCTAGTTTGCGACTTTGTGTGGGAGATGGCTTGTGATAGACTTTCGCTACCAATTCGCTATCTGTTGGTATTGTATAAATACAAGCTTCTCCACCTTGCCCTAGAGCAACGCTGAGGTTAATGTTACTAGGTTTTTGATTGGGAAGATAACGTAGTACCTGCATGATATATTTATTCTTATGCCTAATGTATACGATTTGCGACCGTCGTAATAACTGACCAATTAGTGGCCTAGGGCAGCTATTACCAGCGTCAAGTCATCATCAGTACGTTGCGTAATCCTATCCGATCGCAAAAACCTCACAAGTTGTTCTTTTGCCACTGTTTTGTCGTCTGCATTCGCTGCAAATTCAAACAGAGGAGAGAAAAACGGTTTATGAGGAGCACCTACTGCCATATTCATGGCTAGCATTTGTAGTCCATCAGTCAGGACTCCCACATTTACTATTGCTTGACGCCATACTCTCAATTGTGCTGCATCCAACGCTCCTGGTGATGTTAAAAAAACAGTTTCGTTAATATACTCGCCACTATCAGGTAAAGTCAGAGCTACTAGGTTTTCTTGTGTATCTTTTGCTACAGCAGCCCCGTCTCCTATCTGTGCTACCGCCACAATTTCGGGGGCTGCCACTGTAATAATTAGGGTACTTGCCAAGTCGGATGGCTGTTGCTCGCAAGCGACTGCCTCCTCCTCCACAGCTTTTCGTGCTGCTATAATGGCGTCCAACAAAATAGAACGCACGGCTTCGTCGTCAGTTAGGGTTTGCCGAGTGACCTCTTTGAGAGAGATATTCTCAACTGCTGTTTCTGTTGCTACCATCGCTCCAACTTTCCCCAAACTAGCTGAACCCGCACCATCTGCTACTGCTGTAACGAGTACGCTATCCGGCAATATTTGCCAGTGGTGTGCATCCTGACAGAGTTGTTTGTTTTTGACGTGGCTAGTACCACACACAGAAGCGGCTACTACCCGCCAGTGGGGTACTTGTTTTGAGGTATTCATGAATTGTTTGCGATCGCCTGGAGTAAGCCACATTTCCATCAAACAGAACCCCATCCTATTGGTGGTAGTGCCACTTGTTCGTCTACTTTAGAATGAGACACAGCTGACATACTCGCTGATAGCCAAACAAACATTTCAATAAAATTTAACCCCGTCAACCTTAACGGACTGCGTACAGCTATTTGACCCAAACGATTCATGTTGGCATTTTCTACACCTACAGTGAAAAAAGCCACTCGCTTACTTGCTTCATCTGCTTGCACGCGACGTGTCGCTTGGTCAATAACATCTTCAAATTCACCTTGTGGTTCTCCGTCCGTAATCATGAAAACCCAAGGACGATAGTAAGCAACGCCATTGGCACGGTACTGTGCTTTGCGATCTTGAATCATGTCCAAAGCTTTATGAATACCAGAACCCATGGTGGTTAGCCCTTGTGCTGTCAGTATCGGTGGATTGAACTGATCGGCAGTCACAAAGTCTTGGATAACATTGACTTGGCTGTCAAATGTAACTATTGCTACTTCTACCCTTCTTGCCGCCAAGGAATTTTTGATTAGTTCTTCCTTGAAAATTTGCAAGCCTTGATTCAAAGCATCAATAGGGATTCCTTGCATGGAACCGGATGTGTCTAATAGCAGCACGCAAGGACAACGTGGCTCTGGGTTCTCCGCGAACTCAACAACTTCATCGAGTTTTAATGTATCCTGCATAACTTCTTGTGTTATGTTATAGTCCAAAGCTCAAATTTCCTTTTCCTCAAAGTATATAGTTTAATACGGCGATCGCACTATCTAATGTATTGCTTTTGCTTACCTTGGATAGTTTACTATTAATTAAAGAAATTTCTTCTGCCAAGTATCTTACAAAAATCTGAAATCTTACCTGAGATAGAAGTTATTTCGCTGTAAATCTATCAAAAACAGGCATTGCCTGCTGTTAATTGTTTAGCAAAATTTATACATTACAGGTATAGAATACAATGATTTAGCAGCTATTCGGACATCGAATTTTAAAGATTCAATGTAGAAAGGTCAGATTTTAGGTAAATTCAATTAAGCCTTCATGTTATTGACCCTCCATTAACTCTGGAACATTTCCTTTGATAACTAAATTAATAAATTTACACTTTTTGAAAAACCCCAATTGTTACTGTATGAATAAAAATCTAAAAAATAGCTATAATGTATCCTTTACATCTTGTAATATATTGACCCGCTGTCAGAAGATAAAAAGACTACTAAAGACAACCACCACAATAGTTAAACACCATGTTCAACAATAAAGTATAGCTACAGACGACAAAGCATATTTTCCGGAAATTCTGTGAGAAATGAATAATTTTGGCACTTTCACAAAACTGCGTCCTTCAAGTTTGCTGAGGCATCTATATAGTGCCTCGGAGAGTACGTGTTTGCAAGTACAGAGCAATTCAGTCACTTGGTCAATTTACTTAGAACAAGGAAGAATAACTTACGCCACTCATTCTGTCGAACCCTTCGATCGCTTAGAACGTCATCTACGTCGCCTCAGCCACCAAATCAACAGTATTACAGGTGAAGTTCGCGTTCAATTGCGTTTGATGTTTGAACCAGACGCACAAGCCCAATCAACAGAACATAGCGATCGCCAAGAACAAACCATAGCTCCTCCTTTGCCCCCCGAATATCAAGCTATATGCTGGTTAGTGAGCGAACGTTACTTGCATTCTACACAAGCAGCAATGCTGATTCAAGAGTTAGTCAAGGAAGTTCTCGAAGCATATTTATTAATTCAACAAGGAACTTATCAATTAACAAATGCTCTTTATCGAGTGCCTGTCATTTGCAAGCTTGATGCAGAAAAAATAGTAGAACGCTGCCAACAAAGATTAAACATATGGCGCTCGTTAGCTCCGCATATTTCTTCACCATACCAGCGTCCATATCTAGTTATCAAAACAACAGACCGGAATCCTAATATATCAGGACTAGACCCTAGTTTAATTGACTGGATGAAAGGTTTTAGTTTGCGCCATCTAGCAGTAATTGTAAATCAAGATGAATTAGTACTGACTAGAAATTTATATCCTTATATTGCAAACGGAACGGTTTTATTACACGAACCAGATCCACCATTTGATAAATTACCAACAACTTATACTGAAATCTCACAAACTCCTATATATTTACCAGAACCTAGCAAGAAAGCGTCTCAAACAGCCATACTACCTAGCAGTATCTCTGGGGAAAAAGCAGGAATCCCCGCCAAAACGGAAAACTTAGCCAATCGTCAGGAACGAGTTCCCACTTCTTATAATAAAGAAACCGTTCCAGAATTAACAACGTCGGATAAAACAGAAGCTGAAGAAAAAGTTCCTTCTACTCCTACAACGTCCACAGTTTCTCGAAAAATATATAAAGTGGTTTCTGTAGATGATAGCCCTACAATTCTTAGAGAAATTAGTCGTTTTTTAGAGGATGAAAGTTTTTCTGTGGTTACAATTAGCGATCCGCTTAAAGCAGTGATGACAATTATTCGACACAAACCAGACTTGATTTTACTGGACTTGAATATGGACGGTATGGATGGTTACGAATTATGTCGCCTCGTCCGCAATAACTCCATGTTCAAGAAAACTCCTATAATTATGGTGACAGGAAGTAAGGGAATTGTAGATAAAGTTAGAGCAAGATTAGTAGGAGCTTCTGGATATTTAACTAAGCCTTTTACTCGTGCGGATTTATTAAAAATGGTGTTTATGCACTTAGCTTAAGAGGGAGTAGGGAGTAGAAAAGAGGGATTTTTGTTGTAAATGCCTATTTTATTTATAAAAATATTTAAACTATATCTTCAAACTTATAACCTACGCCAATAACAGTTTTAACAAAAGTGGGATTGGCAGGATCGGGTTCTACCTTCTTGCGCAGTCTGGCAACATGAGTATCAACAACCCGCTCATCACCATAAAAATCACTACCCCAAAGTTTGTCAATCAATTGCGCCCGGTTCCAAGCCCGACCGGGATAACTCATAAATGTTGCCAGCAATTCAAACTCCAAGGTTGTCAGATCTAAAGGAGAATATTGATTGTCACTGAGAATTCGATTTGCCGAGCGTTGCTCAATATTAATGATGAAGTGTTGAGTCCGGTAGATTTGGCTTTGTTTGCCATGACGGAGAGTCCTTCTCAGTAGCGCACGTACACGAGCAACCAATTCCTTGGGGCTAAAGGGTTTGACTACGTAGTCATCAGCTCCAGTTGACAACCCGATAATGCGATCGAGCTCCTCTCCCCTTGCTGTTAACATTAGGATATAAGGATCTTTAGGGCTAGCTTGCTGTCGAATCCGAGCGCATACCTCTAGCCCATCCAAATCGGGAATCATCAAATCTAAGACGATCAAGTCAGGCAATTGCTCTTGAAATAATTGAATTGCACTTAATCCATCACGGCAATGGCGACATGAAAATCCCTCCCTTTCCAAGTACAACTGAATCAATTGAGCAATCTCGATTTCGTCTTCAACAATTAAAATCTCCATTGGTTTTAACAAAGATTTTTATTTCCAGTATTATATAGTAAACTACTTTTTGCCTCTCATCATCAACTAAACTTAGCAGATATGTCACAAAATCGCCACACACTGTACACATCAATGATAGAAGAAAAGTATAGATTTACTAATAATTAGAAAAAACGTAGGAAAAGCCGAAACAAGTTATTTACCAGGAAGTTAACTAAGGCTTACAACGATTAAGTTACATTTTCTCATCATAGGCATTTGTAACACTTCAGCCCGAAGGTCAGTATATTTACATCCAAGAAATTTGTTTGGTTAAACTTGTCAGCAGCTCATCCTGCAGAAATAATCGCTTGCTATATAAGGATGAAAATCTATTCTCTGTGTTTCCTAACCCATAACTTCTATCTTTAGGTGTATTAAAAAAAAAAAAAAATATGCGTAAATAAGGATAATTACGTAGCAAATATACAGTAATCCTAAATCATTTAGAAAAAATTTTAAGTACTGTAGGGGAACTACCCTCGTGCGCGGGTTCCCGGCATTCAGAGGAGTGGCGTTGGGCAATAGCCGCCGAAAGTATCACGCGGTGGGCATTGCCCACCCTACGGGTACTGCATAAATTAAATAGGACTACTCTATATCAAATTAGTTGACTCAAACTTATTATATCTAGGTCATTTACTCATGTTAGTTGATACACGTAGCTTACCAACTGGTGAAACGATTGAAACTAAAATTTGTATTGAGCGATCGCTCTTACAGACCATGTAAGAAAAGTTATGGCATCAGCAGCGGTTTAAGAGAAGTCATTTTGTCAAGAATATTACAGTATTTCTGAAATTTTAGGAAGTTATTATGGCACAAAATATAACATCCCCGAGCGACGAAGCATCACGTGTATTGATGGTATCAATGCGGAATTTAAAGTTTCATGTTTCTCGCTCTGCTATTTATGAATTCGAAGATATTATCTGTAATACTGATACAGTAGACTTAGTTTCTCCATCATTCAATCCTACTCTTTTCAAAGTCACCAATTTCTTAGCTAACAAGGCTGCAAAATTTTTCAAAAATGCCAAATTATTCCGGTCTTTAGTTAATTATAAATTTAAAGTCAAAAAAGAATACGATCTATTTTTCATATTCTGCCAATCCCCACAAGATCTTCTGATTTTAAATTCTATTAAAGGCTGGCGGAAAAAATGCCGCCATGCTGTTTGTTGGCTAGATGAAATTTGGGCAAAAGATATCGATCGCTGGAGAGCCCAGTTAGAGCTTCTCAAGGACTTTGACAGTATTTTTATGAACTTTAGTTCTAGTATCGAGCGAGTCCAGAATATTATTCGACGTCCTTGTTATGCCATACCTTATGGCGTTGACACTGTAAAATTCTGTCCTTATCCAGCAGGACTTTACCGTTGTATTGACGTTTTAAATATCGGACGGCGTTCAACAGTCACTCATAACGCTTTACTAGAACTTGTAGAACAGGAAAAATTGTTCTATATCTACGACACCATCAAAGATTTATACATGATTGATTACCGCTATCATCGAAGCCTTTATACAAATTTTGTAAAAAGAAGTCGTTATATGATAGCTAATAAAGCAAAATTTGATTTAACTGGTAAAACCAATCCTCAAGAAGAAGTGGGACCGCGCTTTTTTGAAGGAGCAGCCGGAGGAACAATTATGTTAGGCGTTCCTCCAAAATGCAAGGATTTTACAAAATATTTTGATTGGCAAGAGCCAGCGTTCGAGATTCCATTTGATTGCTCTAATATAGCAGGAATACTAGCTGAGTTAGATGCACAGCCGCAGTATCAGGAGAGAATGCGTAAAAATAACGTTATCAATTCCCTACTCAAGCATGATTGGGTATACCGTTGGGAAAAAATTTTAGCAACCCTAGGGCTTGAGAACACTCCACAAATCAGAAAAAGGAAAGCTCATCTCCAAAACCTAGTTGATATAGTTGAGGATTCGTCAAATAGCTATCAAGAAGCAAGACTAGTTTTGGCGCGATCGCAATAAATGCGTATTATAAAACTTTACTAAAAGTCTAGAAAAATATAGGCTTTTATGCACAATTGATGGTAAATTAAAATTGAGAGTTCTCATGAAGAACCACCATCATAAAGATTAAGTAGACCTTAATCTAAAAGTAAAAGTAATCCTGACGGACAATAGTTCAGAGGGATAGGGGATGTCTGGTAGTACATCCAAGGCGACTAACACTTTTATTCAGGCATGACTATGCCAAAAAAAGTGTTGCTTAAACCCGTGTGTAGTAGTCTGCCTATATTTGACTATGTAAAGCGGAACTATAATGGCATAAAGCTAGCTTGCAATTTACTAATAATGTTGCAAGATACAGAGAAGAGTACGTGAACTGGAGTAATCCAGAGTGAATCGGAGCAATTCGACTTACTGACTCCACCATGACTCAGCACAGAATACGCATTCTGTGTTACCCCTTCGGGTTCGCCAGTTGCTGAAGGAGGGTCTCCCTCCTTCAGCACTGGTCTCACCGTTCCGGGTTTGGGTCCGCTTGAGAGTCAAGACTTAATGAGCGTACCCTCGGCTCAAGCGTCGGAGAAGGAACATGGCTACGTCATGTTCTTCGCAACACCGTAATCCATTAACAAGCTCTTAAGCAGTGTCGAGGCAAACAATACCCCTAATGGGAGCGCTCAAATCGAGCAAATGTGTGGTTTGGGGGGTGGTTAAGTCCAATTAACCCCAAATTACTCCAAATAATTCCGAAATAATGAAACCTAGTAGCACGACCGCCGTTGAATTTCGCAATGTCACCTTCAGTTTAAACAAGCGCCCTTTAGTATCAAACCTCAACTTTAATATTTGTAAAGGAGAAGCGCTACTCTTACTAGGGCGCAGCGGGAGTGGCAAAACAACAATTATAAAATTAATCAATCACCTTTTGACACCAACAGAAGGTGAAGTTGTCTTTAATGGTATCCCTACAACTCAATGGGATGAAATAAAACTCCGAAGAAAAATTGGTTACGTTATTCAAGAAACAGGGTTATTTCCCCATTTTACTGTGGAACGCAATATTGGTTTAGTTCCTCATTTAGAAGGTTGGAAGCCCAAACAAATAAAAACAAGAGTCTATGAATTATTGCATTTAGTTGGCTTAGAACCTGAGAAATTTGCTCAAAGATTTCCCCATCAACTTTCAGGAGGGCAAAGGCAGCGTGTAGGAGTTGCAAGGGCATTGGCAGCAGATCCACCTATGTTGTTGATGGATGAACCTTTTGGGGCATTAGATCCCATCACGCGGTTAGAACTCCAAGAAGAATTCAAGCGCTTGCAGACAGAATTGGGCAAAACTGTTTTGTTCGTAACTCACGATATTCACGAAGCATTTGTTTTGGCATCTAGAATTGGGTTAATGTGTGGAGGAGAATTGGTAGTGTTGGATACACCAGAAGAATTTTTGCAATCCCAGCATCCTGAAGCTTTGGCATTTCTACAGTCTTTAAAGTTAGCTATATGAACTTCAGCGACTTCTTCTTTGTAAAATATGCTCAAGAGATTCTAGAACGCACTCTCGAACATTTGTTTCTAGTTGCAATTTCTATTGGGATTGCTACTATCGTAGGTATTCCGTTAGGTATATTAATTAGCCGTCAAAAAAATCTGCGACAACCTATTCTTGGCATCGCCAATATTCTGCAAACTATTCCTAGCTTGGCACTATTTGGCTTGTTGATTCCCGTACCTATTATTGGTGGAATAGGACAAAATCCTGCTATTGTAGCTTTGAGTTTATATTCTTTATTACCCATTATCCGCAATACATACACTGGAATTGTTAGTGTCGATCCTGCTATTACACAAGCAGGTCGTGGTATGGGAATGACAGATAAAGAATTATTATTACAGGTCGAAATTCCCTTGGCAGTTAGTGTCATTCTAGCAGGAGTCCGTGTTGCAACAGTCATTGCCATTGGAATTGCAACTATTGCTGCAGCAATTGGTGCAGGTGGATTGGGCGAGTTAATTTTTCGAGGAATTGCAGTTGTCAACAATCAATTAATTTTAGCAGGTGCGATTCCTGCTGCAATTATTGCTTTACTTGCTGACTTTGCTCTTGGTTGGTTAGAGAAAAGATTAACAGTGACCAGTGACCAGTAAACAGTGACCAGTGACCAGTGACCAGTAAATAGTGACCAGTGACTGGAGGGGGAAGTGAAAAGATTTTTGTTCTTTTTCTTTTTAACTTTTGCTTTGGTTTTAGGAGTGGCTAGTTGTAACTCTCAAAATATTGGGGGAAATGAAGGAGATATTGTTGTTGCTTCTAAAGGTTTTACGGAACAGGATATTTTAAGCGAACTGTTGGCACAGCAAATTGAAGCAAAAACCAATTTAAAGGTTGCTCGTCGTCGCTTCACAAGCTCTTTTGTAACTCATCAAGCTATTACTTCTGGTAAAATTGATGCTTATGTTGAATATACAGGTACGGCTTTTACTGGTATTCTAAAACAAAAAACAATTAGCAACCCAAAAATCGTTTTTCAACGATTGAAACAAGCTTATGCCCAACAGTTTAATTTAGAAGTTATGGGTTCTTTGGGTTTTGAAAATACTTTTGCCATGACTATACGCGGTGAAGATGCCAAACGTTTCAATATTCAAACCCTGTCTGATGCTGCTCGATTTACACCTCAATGGCGTGGTGGTTTTAGCTATGAGTTTATGGAACGAGAAGACGGTTTTCCTGGATTGGCAAAAGCCTACGGTCTGCGCTTTGCTAAATCTCCTCGTATTATGGACTTGGGATTGATATATCGATCGCTACTGCAAAAGCAAGTGGATATAGTGAATGGCAATTCTACAGACGGACAAATTGCTCGCTTGGGTTTTGTGGTGCTGAAAGATGACAAGCAATATTTTCCTCCTTATGAAGCAACTCCTATAGTCAGGAAGGAAACATTGCAAAAATATCCTGAAATTGAGAAAGCGATCGCCGGACTTGTTGGTAAAATTTCTGCAGATGAAATGCGACAGATGAATGACTTAGTTGAAGGTGAGTTACGGGATATAAAAGAGGTTGTGCAACAATTTCGCAAGTCAATCTAGTTCAGCTAGAGCACTCTAACTCTGTCCTTGCAGTTGAAATGGCAGACTGTGAACGGGTAACAACTGTTCTTTATCGAGGTTTTATCATAGCATTTGTAGGGGCGCGGCGACCTTGCGCCCTTACGACGTTGGCAGTTTTTGAAAAGTTAGGTTCTAAACTGTTTTTGATATAGCTAAACAACTCAACCTACAATACACTACATTTGTTACATGGCTTCATCAATATATTGCTATGTTTCTTTAATTTTAAATTTATTTTCTTAATACAGCACACTAAATGACTTCAATCGCATTAAAATACGAGTTAGTGCACAAATATCAGCTAACCTCATCTACAGATGGGGTTTTTTATATGGAATAATGCCTTACTTGTTTATATTAGCGCTTGTCATTTTTTCATGTCAATCTTTCATTTAAAAAATCCTTCACAGCAACCAGTAACCGACCACTGATTACTGGTCACTGGTCAGGTGGTCACTGATTTAAGCAGGAGCAAAAGCCCCAATAGGAATGGGTACAATCTGAGGGCTAGTCAAGCAAGTTCCTTGTCTGTACCAAATCCCTTCTACTTCAAAAGCCTCAAACTCAGTTGTCAGAATTGCCCACGTTCGTTCATTAAGTCCACCAGAATAAGTCCAAGTAAATCGGCTTGCACTCCGCAATCGGATCTCTAGTTCTGCCAAGTCTTCAGGCAGCCAAAATCGAGTCATCACCCTTTGAGTGGCAATCTCTGGCGGAGTTTGTAGCAAATTAGACATTGCTTGATTCACAATGATTTGCTTTTGGTTATCCTGTCTGACGATACTAACGGGACGTTCGTTTTCAGCTGCTGTAATAATTCGATAGAGTAATTCAATTGGCAAATGCAACTGACTGCAAAAAACAGAACCTGTTGGCAAGAGACTCTCAGCAGTCTCAGCCAGTGGAGGAGGCGTTTGATCGACCATCCATCCAAAAAACTCAATTGGGTGTTTGCAACGTTTCCATCCTATTTTGACTTTCCCCCTAATTTTTGCTGCCGTTTCCGACAAAGCATCTCCAAAGTTTTGAGCAAGATAGATAGCATCTTGTTTTGTAGGGGCATGGATAGAAACCCCTTGGTGAGACAATTTATAGCTCCACCCAGCTTGATTTAGAACTCTAAGAACACACGCGCTCATTTCTCACACCTTCTGATTTATCATGTAAAGTGATGAAAAGTTTGTTGCTAAGTCACAGCAACGTTGGATTGTGAGTTTTGGTTTTTGGATTAAATGACTCAATAGCAAGAGAGTAAAAACTAGTTAGACAAACAAAAACCTTGCCATTAATAAGTTTGCGATTTACAACACTATTAATGGCAAATCAGCCTAACAGCCTTGTTAAGCAGTTTTGTTTTGAATGATATCTGTTATTTAATAATAATCAACGAATGTAAGTAAATTATGTGTTTTTTCTTATAGAACTCATAGGATTCCTGTTAAGAATTGTGTACTGTGATGCTTTTCTGTACGTAATAACAAATCTTTAAAATAGTATATAAAACTAAAAATATAAAAGAAAAAAGTGACCCTTTGGGTCACTGGTCACTGGTCACTGGTCACTGGTCACTGGTCACTGGTCACTGACCACTGCAAGCCCCCACTGGGATCGGTATAGGTTGGGGAGTGGTCAAACAGGTTCCCTGTCTGTACCAAATTCCCTCAACTTCAAAAGCCTCAAACTCAGTTGTCAGAATTGCCCAAGTCTGTTCGTTAAGTCCGCCGCAGTAAGTCCAAATAAATCGACTCTCATGACGTAAGCGCCGTTGCAGTTCTGCTAAATCTTCCGGTAGCCAAAATCGGGTCATGACCCTTTGAGTGGCAATCTTAGGAAAAGACTGTAACATCTCAGACATTGCTTGGTTAACAATGATTTGCTGGTTGTTATCTTGTCTGACAATACTAACCGGACGCTGATTTTCAGATGCAGCAATCATGCGGTACAACAATCCTGTCGGTAGATACAACTGGCTGCAAAAGACTTTTTCTCTGGAGAAAATGCGATCGCCCTTGGCGCAAGCCGTACCCGGCTTATCGCCTACCCCTGTAGGTGCAGGTAATTTTTGTAACACCATCCAATCATAAAACTCGATAGGATGCTTACAGCGTTTCCATCCTATTCGCACTTTCCCCTTAATTTTTGCTGCGGTTTCAGTCAAAACATCGCCATAGTTTTGAGCAAGGCGGGTTGCATCTTGCTTTGTAGGAGCAAGGATAGAAACTCCTTCAGAAGACAGCTTATAGTTCCAACCTGGTTGATTGAGAACTTTCAAAACGCTCATACTCATCGACTACACCTTCAGAATTGTCATGTAAGCACTTAAAAGTTTGTTGCCAAATTATCTTTCGTTGTTGCTCAGGAATGCCCAAGGTAGACGTGATAATGGCGAAGTCCCCTGGTGTGGGTAGTACTTCTCCTCTGGCAAGCGCTTGTAAGTTTTTGATTCCAAGGTGTCTTAGTTTTGTCATGTTGACTCGAACCAACTCAGCGATCGTAATTGGAAGGTAAGTTTGTTCGGGTCTTGAGAAGTTGGAAGTAGTTCTCTTGGACAGCCACTCACAAAGCATCTCTTCTATTGCATCGCTTTGAGATATTCCCTCACGAGCACAGATACTTTTGAATTCCCGCGCTATTTCCACGAGAACATAGCCACTGACTTGTTTGTAATCAGCAGAACGCCTTTTGTCAGTCATGTCTCTTGGTCATTCCATAGACTGTTGATATCATGCTTGTCTTTATTTTCCCGCATTTGAAGCCAAATTGTAAGAATAGAAATACAATTGCTGTGTCTTAATCTTACGCCAATTTTGAATGAATTCTTGACATAAAAAAATGACAAATGCTACTCTTATTCTAAGATGGGTACATAGTATTAATTATCAAAGAAAAATTGAGAAAAAGTAGATGCCCCTGAAGAGTTGTTCTCGAGTGAAAGGAAAAGCAATCCTGTAGCTAGCCGTTATGGTTTGTAGCTAGCCTCAAAACTGAATTAACAGAATTTGCAGGATGATACTTTAGCCTTCAGGCATTCATTATAAGGCAAAACTACTGAGTTGGATACTCGGTAGTTAAAAATAAGTGAGTTCTTACTTAATTGATGTATTAAGAATTGTAAATGGGCGAGCAGGGATGCCCACCGCTAGAAGACTACCATTACAGGTAGGGTGGGCAGTGCCCACCATTCGCCGTTGGTGGGCAGTGCCCACCCTACAAAGTTGGATACTCGGTAGTTAAAAATAAGTGAGTTCTTACTGAATTGATGTATTAAGAATTGTAAATAGGTGAGCAGGGATGCCCACCGTACAAGATTTGGGTAATTATTTTTTCCGATCTCGCCCTAGTGGGCGTTTTACTTTTCCGGCGACAAATCCACGCTGTAAAGAGTTTTGCCCTCTAAGTTAAGCAATGCTACTGTCATCACTTCCGTATTACTGTTAATTTTCACAGTTCCAAAAAATTGCAAGCCATCACTTGGAGGTCGATTTGCTTGTAAATCTGTGGGAATGCTCAGGAATTTTAACTGCGGACCAAAAGTATTATCAAGTCGATTGGGTCCGAAAGTCCCAGAGTTAATAGGACCTGCAACAAACTCCCAGAAAGGTTTAAAGTCGGTAAACTGTGCTTGAGCGGGGTCGTAGTAATGGGCTGCTGCATAATGGACATCAGCTGTTAACCATACTACATTCTTAATGTCATTGCGATGGATAAAGCGTAGTAAATCCGCAATTTCGAGTTCCCGCCCTAAAGCAGGACCATCTCCGTTTGCTAGATTTTCAAAGTCAGTAGGACCATCTGGAACTACCAAACCAACTGGCATATCGCTAGCAATAATTTTCCAAGTTGCGGTCGATTTCCGCAATTGATTTTTCAACCAACGCACTTGGACGTTGCCTAAAAATGCTGTTTCTGCACTTTGTTCTGTTTGGCGATTTGGTGTATTGGGTCCCCGATAGCTACGTTCATCAAGGGTGAAGATTTCTAATGAGGAACCATAATTAAACGAGCGATAAATTCTGCTTGGGTCGTTACCATTAATGTCAATGGGGAAGTATTCCAAGAAAGCTTGATTTGCGCGTCTTGCTAACAAAGACACATCTTTGACCGTGTAGCGATTATCATCAAGAATTTCCCCTTGATACCAGTTGTTGGTGGTCTCGTGGTCATCCCACTGAGCTAGTATAGGAACCTCGGCGTTAAAACGTCTGACGTTCTCATCCAATAAATTGTAAATGTAGTTGCCTCGAAACTCATCGAGAGTTTCCGCAACTTTTGATTTTGCTTCTGTCGTAATATTTTTCCAGATGCTACCATCGTCCAATTTAACTTCTGATTGGATTGGACCATCAGCATAAATAGTGTCTCCAGAATGGATAAAAAAGTCTGGATTTAGTTTCCGCATAGTTTCGTAAATCTTCATACCACCAAAGTCAGGATTAATACCCCATCCTTGACCGGCAGTATCCCCCGACCATGCAAAAAAGATATCTCGTTGACCTTTATAAGTTGGAGAAGTTCGGAAAGAACCAATGGTTGGTTCGCTTTCTTTGGAGGAATCATCCAAATCTTGGAAGATGACTCGGTAGTAGATTTTTTGGTTTGACGGCAAGTTTTTCAAATAAACTCGCGCTGTATAATCGCTGACTTCTAAAGCATTAGGTCCAACAACACGTTGTGCGTTACGGAGAGATTCATCGAGACTGTATTCCACAATCAGCTTTGCTGCTTTATTGGTGCGACTCCAGATAACAGCCTTGTTGCCACTAATATCACCACTAGATACACCATAAGGGATAGTAGGACGGTCTGTTTTGATAATAGCTGGCGCTTGGGCAAAAACTGGCGATTTTGATAGAAGATTTGTGGCAATGATTCCACCACTTGTTACAGCAGAAGTTATCAAAAACTGGCGACGATTGAACTTTGATGGAAAATTAAAGTTCATAAGAATATAAAGGTAGTTAGTGGTTAGTGGTTAATGGTTAGTGGTTAGTGGTTAGTGGGTTAGTGATGCACTAACCTTTACACACTTTGCACCCTAAAATATCAACTTAGAAATGAAAGCGATCGCGTCCTTTAACACTTTGAAAGTTATCTAATGAAGTATTGAGTTGTCAACAATCTCTTTTACTTCTCTTATTTTTTTATTTTAAAATTCACAAAAAATAAGTAATTCTTTTTTTACTAAGTTATTTATAATACTATTTACTGTGGTGCGGAGAGCAGTGCGTTGCGGGGGTTTCCCCCGTTGAAGCAACTGCGGGGCGTCCTCGCCCGCCACCAACATAGGACGGGCGAGGACGCCCATCCCACAACATGATAGTCTAGGCGAGGATGCTTTCCCACAACGTGACAGGATAGGCGAAGATGCCCATCCCACAACATGAATAATTTATTTCTTGAAAATCCCTAAAATTGTTGCAATACTCGAATTCAATTAGTATATTTTTTTACTAACAACTTTAAAAATTAAGAATTATAAAGTTATTATATTATTGTCGTATATTTACTGAAAAAACCTTTAATTAAACTATTTTTTCTGCTATCTTAACTTTAGTATAATCATTGCGTGTATAACGCAAGTGAACTTAATTAAACCTTCACATTGTTGGTAACAAATTCTTTATTTTTGATACCCCTTATCCTAATAGTTGTCACAAATGTTGTTAGCATTTACGATCGCGATCGCAATAATCAGTCTCTGCCCACTTCTAGTTTTATTTTTTATGGCTAGAGTCTGGGCAAAAACAGAAAAACGCAAGTTCCAAGAACTTGGAGAGTAATCTTACTGGTTAGGTGGTCACTGGTTAGGTGGTCACTGGTTAGGTGGTCACTGACCAAGGCTACCAAGGCAATTGACTACCATCCCAAGAAAAAAACTTTCCGCTATCGTTGTCTTGAAGATGTTCAATAACACCTAGTAATTGAGTCACTGTTCGCTCAACTGAAAACAATTTTTCAGGTGGTACGTTTGCTTGAAACGGTTTGGAAAGTCGAGTATCAGTTGTACCGGGATGTAAAGTAACGACTATCGTTTTAGGGCTAGTTCTTCCATATTCAATCGCTACTGTTCGTAAGAACATATTAAGAGCGGCTTTCGAGGCTCGATAACCATACCATCCTCCAAGTTGGTTATCTCCGATACTACCTAGTTTGGCAGAAATACTAGCAAACACGCTACGGTCTTTGTGACGCAACAAGGGTAACAGGTGTTTGGCGAGTAAAACCGAGCCAATACTATTAACCTGGAAGTAGCGCATTAAGTTTTCAGAATTAATTTGTCTTAAACTTTTTTCTGGTTCTAGAGAAGAATCATGCAATATACCCACACAATTAATGACCAGATGAAGTTGCGTTACGTCCCCTCGGATCTTTTGGACAACTTCAGCAATCTGTGATTCATCAGTAATATCCATAGACAGACAAGTTAAGTGGCGAGCGCCCTTAGCGCAAGCCGTACCCAGCTTATCGCAATACTTGTCTGCTAAAGTTAACAATTCAGAAGCAGAATCTGGTTGACGATAGGTTGCATAAATTTTGGTAATTTTATTATTTTCTAGTAGGTTTTTTACAAAACCAAAACCAATCCCTTGGCTTGCTCCTACAATCAATGCATTAGCATTTTTGATTTCTTGAAGAAACGACATTGTGTTTAGTGCCAATACTTTTTCGTTAACAATTCCTAATATATATTAATAAATACATAATCTAAGAGGATGTTTGAAAAGTCACGATCGATGTATCAAATATTTTTTACCGCACCCTAACCCTCCCCCTTATAAAGCTATGCATTGCGCCCCTACCAAGATTTTTGGGTAATGCATAATTAATTTATAAAGATTTTTAATAAAACTCTTGCCTAAAATCAATAAAAATTTATTATTGTGTCCCCATATGGGGATGAAAACAAGATAAAATACAAAAAACTCAAACATTATCATGCCTCGACCTTCTCAAACAAAGCCAAGCAAACCTCAGTCTCACCTGAAATGGTCGCCAAACACAGAATTAGTGGGCTTGATGTTTGAGTTAGTTCCTCAAAAAGATTCTTATCTTTACGCCCAATATACAATCGGACTTCATGCCTGGTTTCTCGATCGCGTGCGTTCTACAGACCCAAAACTATCAGCATACCTACACGATGAAGAATCCGAAAAGCCCTTTACTATCTCAGCATTAGATGGAGACATAACAAGTAGCGGCAGACAAATACAACTACTGGCAAACACTTCTTATCATTGGTACGTCACAGCTTTATCGAGTAGAGTGCAAAAGTGGATGGCACAGTGGGTAAAAAAGTTACCTGCTTCAGTTGATTTGCGGGACGCCCCCTTGACGATCGCTTCGTGTCAAATTTCACATCCTCCTACAACCTATGCCGAATTGTTAGATTCTGAGTACTGTGGAACAGTCTCTTTAACGTTTGTTAGTCCTACTAGTTTCCGTCGCAAAGGTCATCATCTCCCTTTACCCGTTCCAGTTAATATTTTTCATAGCTACCTCAGACGTTGGAATGACTTTTCCGGAATACCTGTTGACCAAGATGCTTTTTTAGCTTGGGTAGATGAGAGTGTCATAATTAATCGTTGTCAGGTAACAACTGTAAAGGTATTAGCAGGGAAAAAAGGTGCAGTGACGGGATTTACTGGGGCAATTGAGTTAAGTTTGACTAAAGACGCAGCACGACAACCAGAGTTTAAGCAGTTATTTTATGCTTTGGGAAAACTCGCATCTTATTGTGGAACTGGTCATAAAACTACTTTTGGTTTGGGACAAACACGCTTGGGTTGGTCATCTCAAGTTATCCAAGATACCCCTGATGTGGAAAGTGTATTGGCAAAACGAATTGAGGACTTAATAGAAATTTTTAAAGCGCAACGCAAGCGAACTGGAGGAGAACGTGCGGATGAAATAGCCTTGAAATGGGCAACTATTTTGGCAAGGCGGGAAATGGGAGAGTCTTTGCAGGTAGTGGCACAAGATTTGGATATGCCTTATGAAACTGTCAAGACTTATGCGAAATTAGCACGTCGGGCTTTAAAAGAGCAAGAATAAGACTATAGGAGTGCTTGCTGTTTTAAAATGGACTGATGGTAAAAAAAAATCATAGAAAACGTTAGGAATAAACACAACTAAACTTGAAAACAACACAATGAATCAACTGGATCTAGCTTTTACCCCAGCCCTAGAACAAGCACAGTTAGTTCGTCGTCGGGAAGTGTCGCCCTTAGACTTGGTGCAAGTCTACTTAGAACGCATTCAGCAGTTGAATCCTCAGTTGGGAAGTTATTTTACAGTGCTAGCAGAGCAGGCGATCGCAGATGCTAGAGCGAAAACAGAAATTCTTGCAAGTGCTTCTGAATTGCCACTATTTTTTGGAGTGCCAATTTCTATCAAAGACTTGAATTCTCTTGCAGGTGTCCCTTGTACTTTTGGAAATCCAGCATTATTGAATAATATTCCTAATTATGATGATGGTGTGGTAACGCGCATTAAGCACGCTGGATTTATTATTCTGGGTAAAACAGCAACTTCAGAACTAGGTGCGTATCCTTATACGGAACCGAGGGGCTTTCCTCCTGCTAGAAATCCGTGGAATTTGGAATATACTCCTGGTGGTTCGAGTGGAGGTGCAGCCGCCGCCGTAGCAGCAGGGTTGTGTGCGATCGCTCACGGTTCTGATGGTGGCGGTTCGGTGCGGGGACCAGCTGCTTGTTGTGGTTTGGTGGGAATCAAGCCATCGCGGGGACGAGTCACTCACGCACCAGTGGGCGATCGCTTGAATGGTATTGCAACGAACGGTTCGTTGGGACGCACTGTTGCAGATGCGGCTGCACTTTTGGATGTCATGTCTGGTTATGTTACGGGCGATCCATATTGGCTTCCCGATCCAGAACCATCATTTCTTGCTGCTACTGAAGTCAAACCAGAGCGATTGCGAATCGCTTATTCTACAAAAATCCTTCCCATGGGAGAAGCAGATACCAATTGCGAGCAAGGAGTCTTACAAACAGTCAAATTATTAGAACAACTCGGTCATATCGTAGAAGAGAAATGCCCGGATTTTAGTGGGATAGTAGAACCATTTCCAACTGTTTGGCAAACTGCACCAGCTTCATCAGGTCTTCCTCCAGAAATATTACAACCATTTACTCGCTGGTTGTTTGAAAGAAGCGGTTCGGCTGGGGAATACCTGCAAGCAGTTTATCAAATGCAAGTAGCATCTCGACAGATTGTGGCATTTTTTGAATCAGTGGATGTACTCGTATTGCCAGTTTATCTTCATTCTCCCATTCGTATTGGAGAATGGGCAGATTTAAGCCCAGAAGAGACATTCCAAAAAATTATTGGTTGGGTTGCACCTTGTCCGCCCGCTAATGCTACCGGACAACCAGCACTCTCAATTCCTGTAGGTTTTGACAGCAATGGTTTACCTATAGGGGTGCAATTGATAGGACGCCCTGCTGCAGAAGCTACTCTAATCAGCGTAGCAGCACAACTGGAGGCGGCAAATCCATGGATTCAGCATCGTCCATTATCAGTGACCACCTGACCAGTGGCAAGTGTTGAGAAAAAATAACCTTGGAAATAGTTGAGTTCCGGATAGTCAAATATAGGCAGACGTAGCTTTCTATAACAGATAACTGCTACTTCGTTCGCGGAACTTTTAAGGCATTTAGAATGGGGTCAAGCTTGGAGCTTTAAAACCACCTAAATTTACCCGAATTGGGTCAACTAAGACCTCCCTATCCCCTGTCCCGAAGGCATTGGGGAATTGACTTATCCAATAATTTAAGTACTTGTTGTGCGACTTTAGCTGGCAACGATTTATATTGTTCTGTAGGCTACATCAGTTTATCCATTTGGTTATAGGACGGCACTCCATATCCGTAAATAAATGATTGCCGAATCGCGTATTGTGCTGCATTCCATAAATTTTTAGCAGCAAATGACATTGCATCTATTTGTTCCCATGCTGGATGCCCAATCTTAATAATTCGTTGCTCCACTAATTGCACAAGTTTCACCTCCTTTGCTATCTTATGTGTACATACACATGAGAGATAAAAGGCTAGTCATTAGAGTAACGGAGTATGAATTAAGACAGCTACACCAAGAAGCGGCAAAAAGGGGTGTATCTGCTTCAGATATTGTTCGAGCTTGGATAGCACGACTTGATGCACCGAAAAAGTAAATAATTAGAAATGACTATATTTGATGACATTATGAACGAAGTTTTATCATACCTTCTTATCTGCAAGTTAGGGTGGGTAATGACTACAAACAGCGAATGGTGGGCATTGCCCACCCTACGCCTATAGGTAAGATTAAAGAAAACTTTTAATCAATGGCAACTATGACATCTGATGATTTAATAATTGCGTATGCTTGTTTTCCTTCCGTAAGTTGAAGCTTTTCGGCTGAAGATTTAGTGATAATTGAAATGACTTCAACACCTGGTGCGATTTCCAAGGTAACCTCGGTGTTAACAGATCCTTCCACCACTTTTTTCACTGTCGCTTTCAGTGAATTGCGAGCACTGACTTGCATTTTGCTTGATGTTCCCTGTATCAATTTAACTCGCTTATCCTAACAAATTCTACCTTTCATACTTAAGTTTTTATACTTTTTTAATATTTTAGATAACGTGAAACTCCTTAAGGGCTGGTATAAAGTTTTTATTTTCATGACTAGAACGACTGAGTTTAATAAGAGCAAATCGCTGTAGGGGGAGTAAATTTCTCCATTGATGTGGAGTCATTGCAATCCCAAACTCCTGTGCTTTGCTTCTAACACTATCAGGTATATTTTGGTCATCAACCCAGGGCGGATTTTCCTCAACAGGCAAATCAGTCGCCGACTCGCCAGTATGGTTTTGGACGAGTTGATGTAAAAATTCTCGGTATTCTTGGATAGTTTCTTCTGTATTGCAGGGTCGTTCTACAAGGTCTTGACGTTCTTCTTGAGTAAATTGATTCCACTGATTGAGTTTCAGTTTAACACCACAAGTATCCAACTTCAAACGCACCAGCATAGGAATACACCGCAGTGAGTCAACAAAATCAGCTTCAAATTCAAAGAAATGAGTCATGGGGATTGGGGATTGGATATTAGGGATTGGGTATTGGCAGTCAGTATACTCATAAAAAAAAGTATGTATAGATAGTATAGATCGTAGGTAAGTTACCTACACCCAATCGCCAATCGGCAATCGCCAGTTAAAATGCTGCTGAATAATCGCTATCGAATTCTTCGCACATTGGGAAGTGGAGGATTTGGAGAAACTTCCTTAGCGGAAGATACTCAAATACCTTCACAGCGACTTTGCGCGATCAAACAACTAAAACCCATTCACAACAATCCTCAAGTTTACCAACTCGTACAAGAGCGATTTCAGAGAGAAGCCGCGATTTTGGAAGATTTAGGTGGAAGCAGTGACCAGATTCCAACTCTGTATGCTTACTTTCAGTTAGACGATCGCTTTTACTTAGTCCAAGAATATATTGAAGGTGATACCCTAACAGCTAAACTCAGACAACATGGAGTATTAAGTGAAAGTACTGTCGCGGATATTCTAGCAAATTTATTGCCCGTTCTGGAGTACATACACTCAAAACACATTGTTCATCGCGATATCAAACCAGATAACATTATTTTACGTTACCAGGATGGCAAGCCCGTGCTGATTGATTTTGGAGCAGTGCGAGAAACAATGGGAACGGCTCTGAATTCTCAAGGTAGCCCGACAAGCTCAATTATCATTGGGACGCCGGGGTATATGCCTAGCGAACAAGCAATGGGTAGACCAATTTATGCTAGCGATCTTTATAGCTTGGGACTGACTGCTATTTATCTTTTAACAGGGAAATCTCCACAAGAGTTACAAACACATCCCACCACAGGAGAAATTGTTTGGCACACTCATGCTACGAATATTAGCGTCACAATGGCAGCAGTCCTCAATCGAGCGATCGCATACCATCCACGAGATCGATTTTCCAATGCTAGGGAAATGCTGCAAGCTTTGCAGACTGGCAATTTATTCATTCCTGACACTGCTCCTTTGACACAACCACCATCTTTTCCCCCTGCATTGCCAACAAAATCTCAAGAAACTCATCTTTTCAACCTAGGAGCATCTTCCCGTGAAACTGCTCTTCAAAATAACGGACAAAGGGGAATACTGGCTCTCAGCATCATTGCGGCTGCTGGTTTGATAGGAGCTTCTGTTATTATTGGTCTTGCGTTAACAAGAACTCCTCAAGCTGTAGAACAGCCAAGCACTTCATTAGGGACGCCTTCTTCAGCACAAAATACACCAAAACCTACTCGACAAAATGTAAACAAAGCAAATTTTCCTCATGCTTTTTATTTTCTTGCCGATTCTGCCTATCCAACTTCACAAACTGCTTTGATGCAAGTTAAAGCTTTACAGGCAGTTGGTTACCCTCAAGCGGGAATGTTTTGGATACTAGAGTATCCAAATTTGTCAGATAAGGAGTTATTCTCAGTTTATGTGGCTAGATTTAGCGATCGCAACAAATGTATTGAGTTGTTAAAAACTTACGGACAAGTTAACTCTAATGCTTATTGTGCGTTTGCCAGTAAAGATCCAAATGCACCACCCGAACGACTATTTTTTAAAGAAATTTCAACATCATCTTCAGGAATATTTCGAGATGCCATCGCAACACAAAATAATTATTCTTGGCTTTCTCAAAGAGAAGTCACGGATGCAGATTTAGATGGAAAAGATGGTTTTGAGTTAGATATTATGAGGAATGCGATTTATGCACGTCACGGTCGCCGTTTTAAAGCTTTTGGTTTACAAAAGTACTTTGATGGACAGCCGTGGTATCGTCCGAAATACTCGCCAGATAATTTTCCTAATGAATTATTATCAAATTTAGAAAGGTGGAATGCGGAGTATATTAATAAGTATCAAGATCGTTACAATCGGAGGTATTTTCGCTAACAAAATTTAGCTTTTCATACTTCAAGATGAAATGATGCACTTTCAATTTCCCAAGTAACAAGGAATCCTATTTGATTTACAAAATACAAGTAGGGTGGGCAATGCCCACCATTCGCTCTTGGTGGGCATTGCCCACCCTACAGCACCTAAAATTGTTTATAAATGATTTAGGATTGCTATATGAGTTTGAGCTACTAACCACTATTGTCTATTTTGTCGGTCCTGTTGACGGCGAGCACGCCTTTCTTCTCTATATTTTTTGAGCTGTGCTTTCTGCTCTTCTGTTAGAATTGCTTCCATTTGAGCCCACTGCGAGCGCTTAACTTCGCGCATTTGAGTTTTTTGCTCGTCAGAGAGATTTAAAGAATCCATCATACGCTTCCGACCACCACGCCTAGCACTTTGGTTTTGCATGGCGTTCCTGAGTTGTGTTCGTTGTTCTTCAGTTAAAATCTTGTTTATTTCTTCACGAGTATTGCGCCGAATCTCCTGAAGTTGGGTTTTTTGTGCATCTGTTAGCCCTAATTGTTGCCACGGTCCCTTCGTCTGTTCGGTTTGTGCTTGAGCAACAAAGAAGGGTGAGGATGAAGTTGTTTCGGCGTTGACTGCCCAAGAAGTGGCAGTTAAAGTCAGAGCAATGGTTCCTGCTATGAGTGATAAGTGCTTAATTTTCATTTCCTTAGTTATCTCCTGGGCTTCTCCTACTTGCTGTGACCAGCATAAAATCTTACTTATATAAGTTACATGAGGAGAAAGTCATGAGTCTAGCCATGACTTTAGTCATAGTCCCTCTATTTTAGTTGAATTCATACATCTTTCTTAACTTTGACTTTTCTAAAAAGGGCGTTCTATATAGCAATCCTAAATCATTTATAAACAATTTTAAGTACTGTAGGTAGGGAAGACAGCCCACCACCAAGTCTTTTGTGCGGCATAGCCCTACCTACATATATTTCACAAATCAAATAGGATTGCTATAGTAGCTATGGAAATTTAAATTATTTAGGTCTTAAGTCATATTTTATTATTTTGTCAATCCGTAATTCTTCATAAATTCTGTTAATACAGAAAAAAAAATCAGTATTTACCACGTTTGAAGCAAAATAATAGCATATTTTTTAAACAAGATTTAAAATATGGGAGCATCCCTATTTGGAAAAAATACCAAGCGATTGAAATCGCGGCTATACAAGCGCTCGTCCGCCTGCGCGGACTAAATAAGAAGTCCACGGAAGTGGACTTTGTTTGTATAGCAAGAGAATTCTATTCTGAGGGCAATAAGCACTCATTGGGATGCTCTCTAAAATATAACTGTATTGTATGGATAATAAATCCAAGTTAAATTTTTATAACTTTCTAGCAATTTTTTATGAATAACATCACTGAAAGTCGCTTAATTTCAAATCATATAGAATATTTAATAGTTTCTAAAAACTTAATTATTTTAGAAACTTCTCCAGGTGCTCAAAAATTTGCAGAATCTCCCTGTTATGCAGTTCCGGGAAAAGATATTCGAGATAGTTTTCCCGAGTTAATAGGATATGAAAATTGCCTTGATGAGATTTTTAAAAAGAACCAAGAGAGCTTGGAATTACGGGGAATTGCTCGTAATGTAGACATTGTTTCACCTCTTTATATCGATCTATTTGTGAATTTTTCTGAAAAAGAATATGTTATTCTTTTAGAAGATGCAACTGAAAGAATGGTTTTTGAGCAAAAAATTCTTCAACAAACTCATGAAGATGCTTTTTTAATTAATTATCTTTTAAATGCTTTATCGGCTGCTTTCACTTATATTGACAATTTAATTACGTCAATAAGCGATGTCCTTTTAGTAACAAATGCTTTAGGACAAATTGTCACAGTAAATCAAGCTGCTCTCCAAATTTTGGAATATAGTAAAGAAGATTTAATCTTACAATCTATTTCGAGAGTTATTGGCGAGCCTCATTTTTCGGCTCGACCTCAGAAAAAGCCCTGCATTTCAATAAACTCATTTAAAGATTGCGAGCTCGTTTGTTATAGCAAAACAGGTAAAAATTTAACGATCTCTTTTTCCAAGCTTCCAACAAAAATAGAAGGCTTAGAACATTTTGTTTATATTGGTCGAGATACCACGGAACGTAACCGTCTGGAAAAAGCACTCTATGAAGAAAAAGAACTCGCTCAAGTCACGCTTCAATCGATTGGAGATGGTGTTATTACAACTGATGCCATCGGTCAAATAAAATACATGAACCCCACCGCCGAGCAAATGACACGTTGGTCGCTTGCAGATGCTCGAGGAAAAGCTTTGACTGAAATTATCAAGATTATTAATGAAACTACCAGAGAACCTGTAGAAAATCCAGTCGAAAAAGTTTTGACTTTGGGTTCCATTGTGAATCTTACTAAGGATACTATCTTAATTACCCGTGATGGAAGTGAGGTTCCTATTGATAACTCAGCAGCACCAATTCGCGATCGCGACGGTCAAATTATCGGTGCAGTGATGGTGTTTCAGGACGTTTCTCAAACCCGTAGTATGGCACACCAACTTTCTTGGCAAGCCACTCACGATCCTTTAACCGGGCTATTTAACCGACGGGAATTTGAGCGTCGTTTGGATCTTGCCCTAACTATCAGCAAAACACAAAATCAGCAACACGCTTTGTGTTATTTAGATTTAGATAGATTTAAAATTGTCAACGACACTTGCGGACACCTTGCAGGTGATGAACTGCTGCGCCAAGTGACAACACTCTTTCAGAATCAAGTCCGCGCCTCAGATACTCTAGCGCGTTTAGGGGGAGATGAATTTGTTATCCTGCTTGAGTGCTGTCCTCTAGAACCAGCATTGCGAATTGCTAATACAATATTGCAGCGCGTTCAAGAATTCCGTTTTTTATGGCAAAACAAAGCATTTAATATTGGTGTCAGTATTGGATTAGTTCCGATTGATGCAGAAACTCAAAATATGGGTACTGTCATGAGTACAGCTGATGCAGCTTGTTACCTTGCAAAAAACAATGGGCGCAATCGCGTACATGTTTATCAAGCCAACGATAGCGAAGTAGAAAAAGCACAAGGCGAAATGCAATGGGGAGTTCGGATTGCTCAAGCCCTTGAAGAGAATCGTTTTTGCCTTTACTACCAAAAAATTGTTCCCACCACTCCCCATGAGTCTAGAAAAGAACATTGTGAAGTTTTATTGCGTTTGATTGACGAGCAAGGGAGTCTAGTATCGCCAATGACTTTTATTCCAGCTGCTGAGCGCTATAATCTCATGCCACCAATCGATCGCTGGGTCATTCGCAATCTTTTTACTTACCTAGAACAGCACAAAAGACAACAATTAGACGAATATGCCAAATCGAGGAGCGATCGTAGCAGTTTGTATGCTATTAACCTCTCCGGTGCAAGTATTAACGATGACCAATTTATGGACTTCGTGCGCGAACAATTAGCATTACACCAGATTCCCCCACAAATTCTGTGCTTTGAAATTACTGAAACTGTCGCCATTGCGAACTTAACAAAAGCAGCTACTTTCATCCGAGCCTTAAGAGAACTTGGTTGTCGTTTTGCCTTAGACGATTTCGGCAGTGGAATGTCCTCATTTGGCTATCTCAAAAATTTGCCAATAGATTATCTTAAAATAGATGGAAGTTTTGTCCGGCATATTGTTGAAGAACCAATCGACATGGCAATGGTAGAAGCTATTAATCAAATAGGACATGTTATGGGCATTCAAACCATCGCTGAATTTGTGGAAAATGAAGACATTCTTGAAAAACTTCAAGCCATTGGCGTGGATTATGCCCAGGGCTATGGAATAGCAAAACCGCGTCCTTTTTAATGGGGATTGGCGATTGGCGATTGGCGATTGGGGAACTCGGGACTCCCTTCTTCTTGAGGGGCAATGGGGATTGAAAGACTTTTGACAACTAACAACTAACAATTAACTACTAACTACTAACTACTAACTACTAACTTATGGACCGTTCAATTCAGTTCAAAAATCATCCTTTTCGATTTTTGCTTTACCTAGAGTGGGTCTTACTGGTAGTCGCTATTTTTACGGCAATTATGCCCTTTTCTGCACATCGTTACTCTCAACAATTTCCAGAATTGACGATTTGCAGTTTAATTATCTTTGGCTTAATGGGATTATATCTACCCACAGGTCATAAAATTACAAAAATATTTTATACCGCTATAGAAATATTCTTAATTTTAATTATTGTGTTTTTTAGTGGGAGAACTGCTCGACTTTTCCCCTTTCCTTACCTCATTTTCGTAACTCGTAGTTGTTTTATTTTTCAATTACCCGGTCGGTTGATAAGTGCAATTATATCATTTATCTTATTTTTACTAACATTTAGACGCCGGTTAGAGCGCATGGTAGTGTCACCAATCGAGCAGGAGCGCTTATGGTTTTTTATTTTAAGTTTTGTACTTGTCTTCGGGTTAATTCTTGTTTTTATTCTGCTGTTGATGAATGCAGTTTTATCGGAACGGCAAAGTCGAGAAAAACTGGCGGTCGCTAATGAAAAACTCCGTCAGTATGCTCTCCAGATTGAAAACCAAGCAACTTTAGAAGAACGCAACCGCATTGCTCGTGAAATACACGATTCATTGGGACACTCTCTTACAGCTTTGAATTTGCAATTGGAAACAGCTTTAAAACTATGGCAATCTAATCCAGAAAAAGCAAAGACTTTTTTAGTAACGGCAAAAGAATTGGGAAGTAGTGCTTTACAAGATGTGCGTCAATCAGTTTCAACGATGCGTTCGCATCCTTTGCAAGAAAAATCTTTGGAAAAAGCAATTTTGGAGCTAATAGAAAATTTTCAGCGTTCTACGAGTATTACACCCATTTGTCACATCCAATTGCCTTATTCTGTTCCTGTTGAAATTGCTACACCAATATATCGAATTATTCAAGAATCGTTGACAAATATTTACAAATACGCAAAAGCAACAGAAGTTAAACTGGAACTAATAGGCATTGATAAGAGTCTACAGCTTAAGATTCAAGACAATGGAGTGGGGTTTGATTTGACGCAAAATACTACAGGATTTGGATTAAAAAGTATGCGCGATCGCACTTCAGCATTAGGAGGTCATTTTCATATTCAATCTGCTCCTAGTCGCGGTTGCACTATTACAGTAACAGTTATGAATTATGAATGATGAATCTTATTTTGCGTCTTCATATTCATAATTCATAATTCATAATTCGTAATTTTATGATTAAAGTCTTACTAGCTGACGATCAAAATTTAATTCGCCAAGGATTAAAGGCATTATTGGAATTAGAAGAAGATTTAGAAATTGTGGGAGAGGCAGAAAATGGCGAAATGGCGCTTCGCATAATTGAAGAATTACATCCAGATGTAGTCTTGATGGATATAAGAATGCCAATTATGGATGGAGTTGCAGCTACACGAGAAATACAAAACCGGTTTCCTGAAGTTAAAGTTTTAGTGCTGACAACGTTTGATGATGATGAATATGTGAAAGCGGCATTGCAAAATGGTGCAACAGGTTATTTATTGAAAGATACTCCTTCTGAGGAACTTGCTTTTGCCATTCGTGCTGTTCGCAAAGGTTACACTCAATTAGGACCAGGAATTGTTAAAAAACTCCTCTCTCAAATTTATCCCGTGAATGCACCCCAACCTTTACCATCTGGCTTGGTGGAACTGACGCCCAGAGAAAAGGAAGTTTTGCGATTAATTGCCACTGGTGCTAGTAACCGAGAGATTGCTCAACAACTTTTTATCTCAGAAGGAACTGTCAAAAACCACGTTACCAATATTTTAAACCGATTGAACTTACGCGATCGCACTCAAGCAGCCATTTTTGCCAATTCATTTTTACCCTATCTCAATCGGGAATGCCCTAACTAAACAATTTGATACACTCCTCCTTTAAAATACCTTTCGTGACCTGAATTTGTCTAAAGCTCTTAGCAATCACCTCTTCACAAGATATATTAATTTGAGATTGATTAACCGAGATTAAATCTTCAATAGAAGCACCATAAACAATTTCTGAGACACCAGCCCAAACACAAGCAGTTGCACACATCGGACAAGGTTCGCCTGTTGTATAGATAGTGTAGCCTTCTAAAGAAGGATTTTGAAGACTAGCAGTTAATTTACGCATAACATTGATTTCCGCATGTGCAGAGGGATCGCTGTCTTGCTTCACGGTATTGTAAGCCTTTGCGAGGATGCGATCGTCTTTTACAAGAATAGCGCCATAAGGTGCATCCCCTTTCTTAGCTTCTTCCAATGCTAATCGCATAAAATCTTCTTTGTTCATAAAACCTCATTAACAAATCAAGCGTTTGGAGCCAGGAGTATCGATCGAAGCCAATTTCCAATCATAATAATAGGATATAGCGCTGTAACACTTCGTTTCTACTGGAAAAATGATGGCTGGTATGTTGCAGCAACGACAGATATCAACCTAAGAGAAATCACCTCAGAATACCTTTCTGGTTATGTTGGCATTGATTTGAATGCTGATTCTGTTGGGTGGGCTGTATGCGATGCTCAAGGAAATTTACTAGAATTTGGTGATTATAAAATCGACCTTCATTCCCAGAATTCTCATCAACGAGAGGCAATTCTTAGCGATGCTGCCAGATTCATTGCTCTGAAGGCGGCTCTCTACAATTTTCCTATAGCTTCCGAAAAATTAGACTTTTCTGACAAGAAAGTACAGTTACGAGAAAAAGGTAAGAAGTCCGCAAGAATGTTATCTTCTTTCGCTTATTCTCAATGGAACGATGCACTGGATAATGCCTGTCAAAAACACGGTATTTATCACAAGAAAGTCGCTCCTGCTTATAGCAGTGTGATTGGCTTAACGAAATTCATGTCCATGTATGGAATGAATTCATCATCTGCGGCTGCGTTTGTCATAGCGTGTCGTGGTCGAAGATTTTCCGAAAGACTTCCCTTACGGGTTCGCCAGTCGCTTCAAGTCGGGGAACCCGCCCAACGCACTGGCTCACCAAATAAACATCATTTACTCCCTTACTCGTCCGCCTACGCCGAGGATAATAAGGTGAAGCACGTTTGGTCGCATTGGAGTCAATTTGCTAGGAGTGTCAAAGGCACTCCAAGGCATCAATATTACACTGCCCGTCTTAACAGGACGCGAAAGGTTACGCTTAATGGTCAACTTGGTTATCCTGTAACTGAGCCTAGACTGTTAAGCAATCCAATTCAGTTGGAGCTTTTCGAGGTGAGTGCGATTCTCACGGGAAAAGATGCGGTATCCGTTGCCGCGTCTAGGTCTAGAAGAAAATCGGGTCAACGTAGATATTCTACGTTGACCCAGATTTGCCTAGATTTCAATTAACGGTGCCCAGAAAACTGGATTATCATATTGGTCGTGACTGATATCATAGTAAGGGATTTCCAAGAAATAAATTATCCATCTTGTGGGACGGAGAGCAGCGCCGTGCGGTGAATCCAGAGAAAGCAGGCGGGTTTCCCGCCGTAGGGGACTGGTGAACCCGAAGGGGGGTCTCCCCCCTGCCCCTTATCCCCACGGGGTGGGGACCCCGAGTTCCCCAGAGGGGGCCCCAAAGCCCCCCGTAGAGGCGACTGCGGAGCGTCCTCGCCCGTTCTATTGCTTATCCAGTAGACCTCCGAATTTTTGAATTTGATTCAAACAATCAACCTTCAAAACCAATAGGAGAACCAGTACAGTCGTCAAATTCGGCAGGAATTAACAAATACTCTTTACCAGAGAATCAGCCCGGTTTAACTGTAGGACAAAAATACTTATGGCAAGCTGCCATCAAGTGTCCGCAAGGATATTTAGTAGAAAGGGCAGAATTTAGAGTAGTAGAAATGCCATCATCCCTGACAAAACAGCTTTCTGTGACAAAAGACGGAACCAAAAAAGCCGACTTATACGCTGAAGCTGGTTTATGGTACAACGCCTTAGATGAAGCTCTTAAACTTTCTGGCGAGAAAAAACCAGCAACAATAGTTTCAACTCTCCTGCAAGACCTAACAGCTTTAGAAGCACCAAATGCAACAGATACATTAACCAATGCTGAACGTCAGGAGATGCAAAAACGTGGCGATCGCTTAAAGCAAATTGCTAATAGTAGTCCAGCACATTAATTTTGAAATAAGTTGGCTTAGCTCACTAACAAACTAGGAGAAAAACCATGAAAAACATTTCACTCGACAACATTACTCAAGCCGTTATTAATCACGGCAATGGAGGTAAAACAAATCCTCGATTGTACGAAATTTACACGAGTCTTGTGACACATTTACACGCCTTTATCAAAGAAGTCAATTTGACTGAAGAAGAATTACAAATCGGACGTGATTTTCTTAGCCGAGTCAGTCGTCCTTCAGTACAAATGCCAGATGGTGAGATTGCTATGCTCACAGACTTATTAGGACTTTCAGAGTTAGTAGATTTGTTGCATCATACTAATTCAGAAAGCACTCAGAGTACTCTCGAAGGACCTGTTTATGTACCAAATGCACCCGAACGTCAGATGGGCGATTGCTTGGGTGTAGACAAAGAAGGAGATCCTTTATTTTTCTCTGGCTCTGTTGTCAACACAGATGGTATGCCAATTACCAATACACTCATTGAAGTTTGGCAATCAAATTCCAAAGGTCTGTATGATATTCAAGATCCAAATCAGCCCAAAGGTAACTTCCGAGGTTGTTTCCGAACAGGTGCAGATGGCAAGTATACATTTGAAACTGTAGTACCGATAGGATACGCTATTCCCGCAGATGGAGCGTGCGGTCAGGTATTGCGGTTGTTAGGACGACATACACAACGACCTGCTCATATCCATTTCAAGTTGAGTGCTGGAGGTTACACAACTCTCACAACACAGACATACTTTGATGATGACCCTTACATCCATTCAGATACAGTTTTTGCAGTAACTTCTTCCACACTACTGATAAGCTTAGAGAAGCATGATGCGCCTAATGAAATTTGGGAACGCAACGTAAATAAGCCCTTCTATACAACCAAGTTCGACTTTGTTCTCAGTCCAGCGGCTGAAGAAACAAGAGCGAGCGAAAAACTTACTAACTTTTCTGAGAAGAAAATATTTGGTGGAATGGATGTAGCTACGCTACAGAAACCGTAAAAGAAGCAGCTATGCTACAAAACTAAAACTGTCACCCGGACAAATTGTCGTCCGGGTGAAAGGGGTTTGCCATAGAACCGCTAAGACACGAAGTACACGAAGAAAGAGGAGAAGATCGGTAATCTTATGGCGGAAAGGGAGTAGTCTGCAAGTCAAAGCCAATTTCCAATCATAATGAATGGTGCCCAGTAAGCAGGATTATCATACTGATCGTTGATATCTTCTATTTTCTTAGCCTGAATTAATTTTCGTTGAGCTGCACTCAAAGCTTGTGCTTTACTCATTCCCGATTTTATACCACTGTAAAACTCAGTCATTAACTGTGACGTTGATGCATCTGAAACCGACCACAAAGTTGCTAAAGCACTTCTCACTCCGGCTTGCACCGCAACACCAGCTAAACCAAGAGCAGCACGCTCATCTCCCAAAGCTGTTTGACAAGCAGTCAATGCCAGCAATTCCACCGCACGAGAGCCACCATTTATTTGACGGAGTGAAGTTTCTAACTCATTAATAGTCAGTTTGTTACCATTTCCAGTCACTATAAAAGTGTCTTCTGGAATTGTACCAAACTGAGCATGAGTCGCAATGTGAACGATTGGATAGACCGTTTTATTAAGTTCTCGAGCTAATTTTTCTTGATTAAATTCTTCATTAATCAACGGTTTATTCTCTGGAAATTGCTTCTTCAGCGTATCAATTTCATATTGGACATTGGGTAATGCAGAGTATTTTGTTCCATCCACTTCTACTTGTTTGGTCAGACCCAAAATCAAGGCACGCTTTTCTTGCTGACTCAGAGCTTTAGGCGCGGTTAATTTCAAACTAGGAGTGTAGGCAAGATCGTAATTTTCTACCAAAAATTTCTTTTGTTCCTTGTCATAGAGAGCTGCCATTGGAACAATACGCAAAATTCCATCTTGAACGAAAACTAGTGTTTTTATCTGTTCTTTGTCCAAACTCTCTTTAAAAGGACGAACAAACCAGTCATAAAGCTTTTGTGCGTGGGTGGTGTCGTAGGAACCTGGATTTAAAGTTCCGTCTTCAAGACTTTGACGAAATTTTTGAATTTCTTCTATTACATTTTCACGACTTGCTTCAATCCACTCAAGCTTCCTTTCTCCACTTGGTAAACTGAGTAGGATAGCAATGTTTTTGTTTAGAAAAATAGAACTAAAGACAGCAGTACTCTTTCCTAAGAGTTCATCTACATTCTTTGGATTAGTGACCGTTAATATACAGTCATTACCAAAGAAATTTTGTAATTCTGCAAGTTTTAAAGAATCTATGGTTTCAAGTGCATTCTTTAATTGTTCTTTGCGATTTTCAGTCTTAACAGATGCTAATGAAGCTTCTTCTAGCCTTAATTGCGCTAACTCAAGATAAAGAGGCTTAATAACATCTTGAAAATCAAATTGTAAATCTCGTTCTGCTGAGAGAATATCGCTGCGAATTTGTTCTAAAATAGTGTATGCTCGTTGGTAAGATGGTAATGCTTCTGGCTCTTTATCCAGTGCTTTCAAAATACGTCCGGTTTGCCACTCCCACAAATATACGCTATCTCTAGCTTGCATCTTTTGGTCTGCTGACCACAATGCCTTTTGAGTAAAGTCTAAAGCTTGCTTATATTCTTGACGACATTCGTAGAAATGACCTAGCGCTCCAAAAGCAAAAGACTGAGAACGAGTATCTTGTAAACTTTGAGCAGTTTTTACTGCATTTAGGAGTAGTGAAGTGGCTTGTGAATCTGATAGTTTTCTATTTGAAGAGCATGGCATTAATGATGATGATGCATCTTTTGAACTGGTAGGTAAATTAGCTAAGTCTATTGCAGCATAAATTTTAGTTTGTGAATTCGGTAATTTGTCAAGCAGATTTAAAGCTTCTTGTATGTGAATTTCGGATGGAGAGTTTTCTCGTGTCGAGTTCGATTTTAGGGATATGGAAGTCAAATTATTCCAATTTTGAAGACGGTAATCGAGTTGGATTAAATTCAATAGAACTTGCATTTGACTAACTTTGTCACCTTGCTGACGAGTCAGGTTCAAGCTAGATTGAAAGGAATCTCCTGCTTTTTTGTAATATGCGATCGCATTTTTCTGAAACTCATCAGCCTTGGCGATCCCCAATTTTTGTGCAGAATCAGCACGAATTTTCTCCTGTTGTGCTTTATTTAAGTAAGCGTTACCCAGACTATTGAGGACTTTTGCTTTATGAGTTGGTTCGGTAATCTTATCTGCTTGCTCTAAATACTTAATTGCGTTATCGTACTTACCCCTCAGACGGTAAGCTTCTCCCAAACTTCCAAGCGCAGCCACTTCTCCAAGCTTATCTTTGTGCTGACGAGCAATTTGTAAAGCACTTCCTAGCAAACAATTCGATTCTTCTTGCAGTTTTGTGTCAGACTTTGGTTGTGAGTCAAATGTACCACATAGTAATGCGATCGCTTTCCCTGGTTGTCCCAAATTACTATAAGTTTGTGCCTGTTCGGTTAGCATTCGCCCGTATTGTTGCTCTTTTCCAGAGTCGCGGTAGTACTTTGTAACCCGTTCCCAATTGCGGAGAGCTTTTTCATTGTCCCCCAACTGCTGATAAGCTCTTGCCAAGTTTTCACTGACAATAGCTTCGTTGTTCCCGTTCTTGCTTTGTTGGTAAAACTTTAAAGCTGTTTGCCAGGGTGCGATCGCACCTCGAAAATCTCCTGCTTTGTATAGCTCAATGCCTTTCTGTACGAGTTGGCTGGCGTCGGGAGTTTGAGCAATTATTCTTTCAATTTGAGCAAAAGATAAGCAAAAGACGAGACTAACAAGAAAGAGTGTCCCTAGGACTTGACGTTGAGTAGACTTGCGATACGGGTTTAGCACAGGCTTACTCCAGCAGTAGATGACATATAAATTACCAGCTTTTTCTGTGTTTACAACTAATTAGCAAAATTTTTTGACAAAATACTGGTGGCTGTAAGATCCCCGACTTCTCTGGGGATCTGAACCAACACACAACTAAAGCTTAATAAAGTCTCAAAAGTTCTTACAAGAATAAGTCCCGCAGAAATAGTTGCAGTTTTCTGCAACTGCGATCGCATAATTCTGCAATTTACCCTTCTAAAGTCAGCAAAATTTATATATAGAAATTACATTTGTTAATAGTTCCATCGCAACTAGTACCGTACTGAGCGATCGCTTGTTCAATCGTCCCAGTCAACTTTCAGGAGGACAACAGCAACGGGTTGCGAGCCTCCAGAGGAGGAGCTTCGCTAACGCTCGTGCGTTGGTTAACGAGCTTGATAACACGGTGCCAGAAATTAAGGTAAGTTGTACGGTCGATACTGTAAAATAATAATAGTGAGATTCGACCCTGCTCTTAGAGGATGTTTGAAAAGTCATGATTAATGTATCAAATATTTTTTACCCCACCCTAACCCTCCCCTTGGAAAGGGGAGGGAACTGAATTTCTCTTATTTCCCCCCTTTATAAGGGGGGATAATGGGGGGTAATAATGTGATTCAAATGACACTCAACCACTTTTCAAACATCCTCTTAAAGCTACCCTTCACCGAAGGGAGTAATGACAAATTATATTTACGCTTTTATTTGGTTGCTCCCATCTTTTTGCCTTATTTTGCTCCCGTAGGAACTTTACTAACAGCCTCAATTTTTTGTACTAAAGAAGCCACGATTGTTGTTTTTATTTTTTCAACATTATCTGAAAGTCGATCGTTTTTCTTTTCGTCTAGGCTTCGGTAGACAGCCTCACGTAAAGCTTGAAGTTCCGGAATATCTATGTCATGATTTTCTCTTAAAATAGATTCTGCAATGTTCAGTGAGTCTGGAGTTACCAGTTCTAGCAAATCTATTAAACAGTTTATATCGTACATGGTTTGGCTTTCCATACTATCGTATAGTAGATTCTTTATTTTTAAATTATATTTCTACGCTATTTCATTTCATCAAAAAGATAGCAGAACAGATGACAACCAAGGATAATGCTTCGATTGGTGAGACGAGTATTGCTTGAGTTGCGGGTTCATTGGAGTTTATTTAAAACAGTTCCTAAACAACTACTTAATGAACCGCAGAGGACGCAGAGGACGCAGAGTAGTAAATGAACGGAGAATACAGGTAGTATGAGAACAGTGTATGTACGCTTAGCAATAGAGAGGTTATTTTTGTGACTATTAGAGACAGGTTGACTCACAGTTGGGGGTGGAGTTTGGCAGGGTACTTGACTATTTTAGAAACAATCTTGGTCAGTAACACGAGTGCTTTTGCCCAAATTTTACCAGATTCAACTTTGGGAGAGGAAAGTTCCACTGTCTCCCCTAATGTGCTAATTCGAGGGATTGTGAGCGATCGCATCAACGGAGGTGCTATCCGAGGTGCTAACCTATTCCACAGCTTTGAACAACTTAGTATTAATGAAGGAAGGGGAGCCTATTTTTCCAATCCCACGGGGATCGACAACATCTTTAGTCGCGTCACTGGCGATCGCCCCTCTAATATTCTCGGTAGACTTGGCGTTTTAGGCAATGCCAACTTATTCTTTATCAACCCCAACGGTATTTTATTTGGTACGAATGCTAGCTTAGACGTACAAGGTTCATTTGCGGGTACAACAGCCAATGCGATTCAGTTTGGTGAGCTAGGTTCTTTCAGTGCGACAAATGCAGAAGCCCCTTCACAGCTGTTGACTATAAATCCCTCAGCATTTCTGTTTAACCAAGTTCGTCCGGGTAACATTGTCAATCGCTCAACTGCGCCTAGCCGACCGGGAAGTAGTATTTTAGGGTTGCGAGTTGGCAATGGAGAAAATCTCTTACTTTTAGGAGGGAATATCAGTGTTGATGGCGGACAACTGAATGCATTTGGCGGACGAGTGGAAATTGGTGCAGTTGCAGGGACAGGAAAAGTAGAGTTGAATGCTGATGGTAGTTTGAATTTCCCAAGTGATGTACAACGAGCTAATGTGTCATTTACAAATAGAGCTATAGCGATCGTTAGTCTCGACGATCGTGGAGACATTGCTATTACGTCTCGAAATATCGATATTTCAGGAAGAAGCATACTACAATCTGGGATATTCTCAAAACTTGGTTCTCCAAATAGCCAAGCTGGAGACATTACACTCAATGCAACAGAGACAATTCAGATTGATAACCAATCCAGCATCAGCAATATAGTATTACCTGATACTACAGGTAACGCTGGTAATATTCGCATTAATACAAGATCTCTCTCAGTTACCAATGGAGCACAGCTGGGTGCAGATACTTTTGGGCAAGGGAATGCTGGGAATATTATTGTCAATGCTAGCGATACAGTCTCATTTGAGGGTGTCAGTCCGGATGGTCTATTACGTAGCGGTGCTTTTGGTATTATACAACCAGGTGCAACTGGTCGTGGTGGCAACATTGAGATTACAACAGGTTCACTGTTGGTAAAGAATAGGGCATTGCTCAATGCTAGTACTGGTGGACGAGGCAATGCAGGCTATATAAATATTAACGCTCGCGATACAGTCTCGTTTTTAGACGATAGTTCTGCCCTCAGTGTGATAGATGAACAAGCTGTGGGTAATGGCGGCAATATCTATGTCAATACAGGTTCTCTTTACCTCACCAACGGATCTCAATTGGACACCAGCGTATTTAAATTAGGACGAGGTAATGCAGGCAATATCATTGTTAATGCTCGCGATACAATCTCATTAGATGGCACAAATACTAATGGAGTCCGTGCTAGTACTCTGTTTAGTGAAGTGGTCAAAGGTGCTGTGGGAAATGGCGGTAATATTGAAGTCACCACAGGTTCTCTGTTTGCAACTAACGGAGGGCGATTGGAAGCTAGCACTGAGGGACAAGGCAATGCCGGAAATCTGATTGTCAAAGCCCGCGACATTGTTCGATTTGATGGTACTAGTCGAGATGGACGACTCTCGAGCGGCGCACTCAGCAATGTGGTTGGGAATGCAGTGGGTACAGGGGGTAATGTTGAAATTACTGCGGGATCTCTTTTTGTTGCTAATGGAGCACAGGTGGATGCGAGTACTGAAGGACAGGGAAGCGCAGGCAATATCATCATCAATGCCCGTAATGATATCTCTTTTAAAGGATTTAGCCCTGATGGACAATATAGCAGTGCTGCTTTTACCCGTTTAGAAGAGAGAGCAGTTGGTAATGGTGGTAACATTGAAATTAATACTGGAACGCTATCAATAACTGACGGCGCACAACTGCAATCTCAAACTTTGGGGCAAGGGAATGCAGGAAGTGTCATCATTAATGCTCGTGAAAGCATAGTTTTAGACGGTTTTCGCACTCGCATTGCAGGCAGAGACAAATCTGGAAGATTCATTATTAACATCTTTTCCAGTGGGATCTTTAGTGATGTTGGAAAGGATGCTAACGGTAATGGAGGTGACATTCGCATGACTACAGGGTCTTTGTCGCTGACTAATGGTGCTCGATTAGACACTAGTACATCTGGAAAGGGGAATGCTGGTAGTGCGATCGTTAACGTCCGCGATCTCGTTAACATAGGAGGTAGTGGTTTCCGAGGACTATTTTCTACTGGGATTTCCAGCAATGTGGAAAAAGGAGCCACAGGTAGTGGTGGTAATATTGAAATTTCAGCAGGTTCCTTTTCTCTCACTAGTGGAGGATTGATGATTACCAGTACTAGTGGAGAGGGCAATGCTGGAGATATAATTATTAATGCTCGAGATAACGTTTCCTTTGCAGAAAATGCTTCTAGTTCTGTCAGACAAGGAGCAAAAGGACAAGGTGGAGACATTCGCATTACCACAGGTTCCCTGTCAGTCATTGATGGAGCACAATTACTTACCTACACCAGGGGACAGGGTGATGCAGGCGATATTATTATCAATGCCCGCGATAATGTTTCATTTAAAGGTACTGATAGTGACAGTGTATCTTCTGGTGGTGCTCTTAGCCGTGTGGACGAGGGAGGTATAGGACTAGGTGGTGATATTCGTATTACTACAGGTTCTCTCTCTCTTACCAATGGCGCTCAACTTGATGCCAGCAGTCTTGGTGGACAAGGCGATGCTGGAAACATCTTCATCAATGCTCGCGATGCTGTTCTTGTTGATGGATTTGGTCGCAACAATGGATTCCCTAGCGCAATCTTAACTGATACTGGAGTCACTGCGAAAGGACGAGGAGGAACTATCAACATTGATACATCTTCGTTCCGTGTTGCTAATGGAGCTTTTGTTAATGCTAGTACGACTAACTCCGAGCGTGGAGGAGATATTATTATTAATGCGAATACATTAGAATCCATAAATGGCGGGCAAATTCTTACTACTACACTAGATAGCGGACAGGCTGGGAACATTACTTTAAGCGTTACAAACAACATTACGATATCTGGCTCAGACCCAAATATTCAGGAACGACGCAATCGATTTCCAAATCGAATTGCTAACGAAGAAAATGGAGAAAGTGGGTTGTTTGCCAATACTCGCTTGAACTCTACAGGTAATGGTGGCAAAATTAATCTGCAAACACGTCTGCTCTCTCTAAGCGATCGCGCCCAAATCTCCGCTCGCAGTCTTGGTTCGGGAACAGCAGGCGATGTCACAATTACAGCAGATGAGTCTGTAACTTTGACCAATAGTGACATCACAACATCAGCACAACAGGCTTCAGGAGGGGCTATCTCTCTCACCGCAAAAACAATGCGTTTATATGGCGATAGTGACATTCGGACAAATGTGGAGAACGGTATTAATAATGGTGGTAATATCACACTCAAAGCAAATTCGATTATCGCATTTGATGATAGCGATATTCTCGCTTTTGCTCGGAATGGGCGGGGAGGTAATGTGTTCCTTGATACTCCTGTCTTTTTTGGGGAAAACTATCGACCTGCTCCTGTTGGAACGAATCCAAATACTCTAGATGGAAATAATCGCGTTGATATCAATGCCAGTGGTGGTATTTCCTCTGGTATCATCAGCACACCCGATACCAGTTCTATTCAAAACAACCTGAGTGAGTTGTCACAAACCCCTATTGATACAAACGCATTGATTGCTAATAGTTGTATTGCTCGCACTCGCAAGCCTGAAGGTAGCTTTACAATCACGGGTGCTGGTGGTTTGCCTTACCGTCCTGGTGATGTTTCAATTTCAACTTATTACACAGGTGATGTGCGTAATGTACAGGGTGAGAGTGTATCGCGTCCATGGCACAAAGGCGATCCAATTGTAGAACCACAAGGCGTATATAAGTTGCCTTCAGGGCAATTAGTTTTGAGTCGTGAATGCCGTTAGAGAGTCACACAAATGGATTTAAAATCTGTACTTTGTTATTTATCAACTGATTGTGTTGCATATCTTCAGAATAAATGATGGAACAGCCACTTTGTAAAGCTGTTGCTAAGATGAGACTGTCCCAATATGAGTATCCATACTTGGCGTTAATTTCTAGAGCTTGTGAAACCTGCGGTGTATCAATTGACTGAATCGGAAAACAACTAATAATATCTAATACAATTTCTACTGCATCTGTTTTTGATGTGAAGTTCTTTCTTGTTAAAACATGAAAAAGTTCACCTAAAACCTGAGTGCTAACTTGGATAAATTGCGATTTATTATTAATGATTTCCTCAAGTTTCTGGTATTTTTCTGGTGGGTCTTTAGCATAAAGATAAAGCCAGAGATTAGTATCCAGAAAAATTTTATCTGTCATATATTTCTTCACGATTAAATTTATAATCCGGAGGTAGTTGGAAAGAGTAGTTCTTCACTCGTTCCAAAAATCGTTTAATTTTGAATTCGCTGGAATCTATTGTTTCATCAAACTCACTTGACTCAAAAATCATAATTTGCAAAATTTTACCCTCCAATTCAGAATCTAGTTTTTCACGAAGAATCAATTCTCCATTGGTATAGGTTGCTTGTACCAATTTGACCATAAGGGTTCCTTCCTATTACAACTTATTCATATGATATCGCTTAATTCCCCAATCAGTTCCTGCACGCTTACAATAAGAGTGATAGAGAGGAATGTAACCATGAGCATCATTATCCCTGATGAGATTTTAACTACAACCCGCATGACTGAGGCGGAAATGAGGCAGGAAATTGCAGTCATGCTATTTCAGAAGGAAAAGCTTACCCTCGCTCAAGCGAGTCGGTTTGCTCTGATGAACCGGATTGCATTTCAACACTTACTGGCAAGTCGTCAAATTTCAGTGCATTATGATGTAGAGGATTTCCAAGAGGACATTAAGAATTTGCAAGAGATGGGCAGACTGTAATCGTTGTTATCAATTTCAATTTATTCCACAGGTGATATACGTAGTGTACAAGGCGATGAATATAGTGTTAATAATCATATATTTTATACCGTATATACACAGTAGACTATTCCAACAATCGCCTTAAAGCAAATTGTTTTAAGTCAGGAGTGTTGCTACACCAATACGTGTTAGCATTTTGGGAAACTTTAGCCTAGCTATTAGTCATAAGTGTATGTTTAAATTTTTATATAGCATTTTTTGTAAACAGGACTTACGCAACCTCAACGGTATTTTCAGAATTTCACGCTTTGCAGATCCCCCCATCTCCCCCCAACCCCAGAGGGGACCCCTATCACCCCTTCAAAAGGGGGGCTTTGCGTAAGTCCTGAGTCATAATGAACATATCTGCTCTGCATCGCGAGCAGCATCTTGTTTGATTTTCTTGACTAGTAGCGATCTCATTACATTATGACATCTCCAACTCGCTTTATTCCTCAATCTCAACTGCCGGTTCCTGTAGACGAAACACTACCGACAATGTACGATCTACCAAGTGACAATCCAGAGGAACCCGGTTTGCCAGACGAATTTCACTTCTTTCAGCCATTGCTACTACGGTTAACTTTTCTGCCACTGAATTGGAACCCGGAATTTGTTTTTAGCGCGGCTGACTTGAATCTCTATTATGATGTGCAGCATACTCAGTGGTATAAACGCCCCGATTGGTTTGGTGTGTTAGGCGTTTCAAGGTTATATCAAGGGCAAGATTTACGTTTAAGTTATGTGACTTGGCAAGAAAAAGTCAATCCCACTGTTGTAGTTGAGTTGTTATCTCCCGGTACGGAAGACGAAGATTTGGGAGAAACTGAAAGTGAGCCAGATGAACCGCCTACCAAGTGGTTCGTGTATGAGAAGATTTTACAGGTTCCTTATTATGTTATCTTTAGTCGTTATACGAATAAACTTCAAGGATTTCGCTTGGTAGATGGTGAGTATCAAGCGATGAATTTGACGGATGGACGCTTGCTGATGCCAGAGCTGGGTTTAAGTTTGGGATTGTGGGAGGGGTCATTTCGCAAAATTCCACGATTGTGGTTGCGATGGTTGACTTTGAATGGTGAATTAATCCCTGAACCTTCCGAAGAAGCAATTGCTGCCAAACAAGAAGCACAACAAGCCAAACAAGAAGCACAACAAGCCAAACAAGAAGCACAACAAGCCAAACAAGAAACAAATGAAGCAAAAAGAAGAGCAGAAAAATTAGCAGAACGCTTGCGCCAATTGGGCATAGATTTAGATGAAGTGGAGTAATCATTTGATAGCGATTCGGCTTTAGCCGTAATCACTCACTTATCGCTTTTGTTAAAAATTACCCATATTTTATCAAAAGCCAAATTAGTGACATTCACGACTCATCACGAGTTGCCCATTATCAAGGCGGTAGACACCAGTAGCTTCGATTATTGGATCGCCTTTTTGCCATAACGGAGATTTTGAATTGCCTAATTTACTATTCTCAACACCACGCACTTCACCAGTAGGATATACAGACATATTTGCATCGCCTGGGCGATTTGGTAATCCACCAGAACCAACGATAGTAAATGAACCTCCCTTAAGCTTACTGCGAACGATGCAACTATTTGCAATGAGTGCGTTAGTATCGATGAGATTTTGTGGTAACTCTGTGAAGCTGTTTTGGCTCGACGTTGTATCGGGGAGTCGGATAATTCCAGAAACCCTACCAGTAGCATTGACATCCACACGTTGATTTCCATCTAAAGTACGGGGTTCTGTACCACGGGGAGCAGGACGATAGTTTTCGCCGAAGAAGGCAGGGGTATCAAGAGTAATATTACCGCCTTTTCCATCTCGAGCAAAAGCAAGAATGTCGCTATCATCAAAGGCGATGATAGAGTTGGCGGTGACGCGAATATCGCCCCCATTGCCTACACCACTAAATACAGAGGTAAAAATGTCACTGTCACCGAACAGACGGATGTCTTGGGCTGTGATATTCACAGAGCCACCTGAAGACAGAAGAGAAGAGGTAAAAATACTACCATTTCTGGCACTTAGACTTTCATCTACACGAATAGTAATATTGCCAGCTTGACCCTGATTGGAAGAGACGGTTGATAAATATGCGCGATCGCGGATGTTTAAGATTCGAGTTGTAAGTGTTACATCCCCTGCTTTTGCACTTGAATCGATACCTCTAGTTTCGCTTCCTAAAGCGCTGGGTCGTCCGCTAGCAGAGACTCCTTCTATATCTACTCTATCTGCAGTTACCTCAATGTTTCCACCACGACCCCGCCCAAGGGTAGAAGCTGATACTTCTGCACCATTCTGAATTAGTAACACAGGCGTGGCGATCGTTAAAGAACCTGCATCTCCCGTTGCTGTTTGATTAGATTGAGTCCGTAAGCTACTGGAAAAGTCACCAATACCTGATGTCCCTATCAGTTGCACTTGTTTAGAAGCACGGACAGTTAAATTTCCGCCATTACCCGAGTTACGAGTACCAGCATCAATGCGTGCTCCATCTCTTATCAGTAATACAGGAGTTGCGATCGTTATATCTCCTGCATTTCCTGTTCCTTGTGTTTCTGAAAACAAACCACTAGAAATCTGACTATTAGTTGTTGTACCAATAAGTTGCACTTCTTTGAAAGCATTAACAGTCAAATTTCCTCCTTTTCCTGCACCCAAGGTACCAGCTGAAACCTGCGCTCCATCCTTTACCAATAAAACGGGAGTGTTAATTCTCACGTTTCCTGCCTCTCCTCTTCCCCGAGTTTTAGTAGATAAGTCGCTAACAGATTGCCCATCAACAGAAATACCAATGATTTGTACGGATTCAGAAGCGTTGACAGTCAAATTTCCACCTTTACCTGAACCACTGGTATCAGCTAAAACTTGCGCTCCATCTTTCACTAATAATACGGGAGTATTAATTTTCAAATCTCCTGCATTTCCCGTACTTGTTGTAGAAGATTGCAAAATACTAAAACGACCATCACCAAAAGTATCCAATAGTTGGACTGATTCAGAGGCATTGACAGTCAAATTTCCACCTTTACCTGAACCAGTGGTACCTGTTGTAACTCCTGCCCCATCTCTAACCAGTAAGACTGGAGTATTAATTATTATAGAACCTGCGTCTCCTGTTCCCTGGGTTTCAGCAAATAAACCAGTGTCAACAAATAAACCATTGGAAAGCCCATTTTCTAATCCGATAAGTTCTACAGATTTAGAAGCGTTGACAGTTAAATTCCCGCCTTTGCCTGCGCCAAAAGTACTACCATCAATCCCTGCTCCATCCCTTACTAACCGCCTCCTGTACCCGCTCCTGTAATATTTGCGCTAATAACTGAACCATCGCTAAGCGTTACATTTCTCCCCTGCAATTGAATACTGCCACCACTATCGCCCTCAGTGAAGACAATACTTTCTTGGCTCAGACGAATATCTTGGAATTTATTAACACCCTCATAACCTAGAACAAAACCAGCGTTAGTTGGTGTCAGACTTACAAAACTACCACTCCCAACACTTCCTAGCTCAATTCGCCCATCTGGTGCTACGAGAGTTCCTTCTTTGAGGATAATGTCTCCACCTACAAGCCCCAGAGTTTTCCCTGGCTGAACTTCCAAGCCAGGTAAATTGACATCGCCTGATTCATTGACGATCGCTTTAGGACTTTCTCCAAATTGCAAACCAAGAGGAACACCTATAGACAGCAAGGGGGCATTTTGTGGTGCAGTTGCATTAAATTCCTTTCCATCTACAAATTTTAGGCTACTGGCTGTACTTGCCAGAAATGAACCACCAATATTTAAACTAGCATTGTTACCAAAGATGATGCCGTTGGGATTGATTAGAAACAGGTTGGCGTTACCGTTTGCTTCAATTAAACCATCAATATTGGAGACAGACCCACCCGTGACTCGACTGAAGATATTTTGAATTTCTAAACCATTGAAGAAATGAGCCGTGTTTCCTATGGGAACAGAAAACTCACTAAAGCTGTGGAATAAGTTACTTCCTGCTTGAGTTCCGCCCCCAATAAGTCTGATATTGTCAATGCGAGTGACTTGAGAGTTATTAGGTAGGGTGTCATCCGCAATGATTTGAGCACTCGTGGGCATTTGTTGAAATGCGATCGCTCCTATACCCATTGTAACGCCAATTATTTCTCTTACCCAGTAATGACAATCATTTTTTCTTCCTAATAACTGACGTAGCAACATTGTACCTCACGTAGCTTTTCTATTTTTTCAGTGTCATCACCTAATCAATCATCAAAATACCACGATCCAGCTTTCTAGAGAATGCATAAAAGTGTATGTTTGAATTTTTATATAGCATTTTTTGTAAACAGGACTTACGCAACCTCAACGGTATTTTAAGGATTTCACGCTTTGCAGATCCCCCCATCTCCCCCCAACCCCAGAGGGGACCCCTAGCCCCCCTTAAAAAGGGGGCTTTGCGTAAGCCGTGGTAAAATCATTTTTTTTCTAAAGATTAAAAAATCTACAACAACTTCACAGAATAGTACTTCTCCCTGAATTCTACTCTTTTCTGTAAGATATCTTGCAGTTTTCTGCATATACAATTAGAATATTTTGCATTTCAGCATACACAAAAAGTGAATGAATTGTTTAAGCGTTTTTTTTTAGCTATGAATAACAAGAACAGTTCATAGTTTGACCAATATAGCAGTTCTATCTAATTTATGAAACTGCAAGAGACAAGAGACAAGACAGAAATGAGGTAATTTATCCATAAATTAGGATTGCTATAAAAATCTATTAACTGTTTTTCCGATTTTTATCCACCAATTTACGCAAGGAATTCTTCGTGAAAGTAGTTAAAAGTGAAAAATATTCATTTCCCAATCGTTCTCATGTTTTTCTTAAAGAACTTGTTTTTACAGTATCTATTGTTAGCATTTTATCTTCAATATTTTGTGTCAAACATAATATTCATCTAGGAATAAACCCTACAGCAGTCTCTGCTGAAAAACTTTGTATAATTTATGTGAAAATGAACGAGAATATCAAATCAGCTTTTATCGGAGAAAGTCAACCGAGCGATTATTTATATAACTCGCAATTCCAACCCAAAAGAGGGAAATTTCAAGATTTTTTTCAAAAATAAAAATTGCAAATGGTGTAACTTACCACGTAAAAGAGAGCAATAAGACAACTAAATAATTACAGGACTTACGCATAGCCCCCCTTTTAAAAAGGGGTTAGTAGGTAATCTTCTGACGGGAAGGGAGTAAAGTTAAACTCTATGCAACTTCATCAGCCCTTATCTTTCGATTTTTTGAGATAAGCTTTTGCCCAAACATACCGTTCGCTATCTTTTTTGAGTAGGTATGCGGCTGCAGTGTGTCTTTTTTCTTCATCTTTTGTATTTCTAACTACTCGCTTGATTTCATCATCGATATCTTCAGTTTTAGCACCACGTTGGATTGCTTCTCTAAACCAATAATCTCCATTCGGATAGTCACCTTTGTCATAAGCAATAGCTCCCATTAATGTGTAAGGCTGATAACTGAGCGCATGATATTGCATAGCTTTTTTTGCACAACTTTCAGCATCAAATAATTTATTAATATCTCTGAATGCCGCACCTCTAGTGACTAAAATTGCTGATTTGAGAGTATTGTCTTTTATTTGGTTTAAGTCTAAGTTAGTTAACTGTAAAGCTTGTTCAGATTCGTTTGCCTTACGCCAATAACTACTAGCAGTTGGAATATGCCATTTGTTTCCTGTCCGTTGAAATTCTTGGACATAAAACTCTGCTTCAAGGCTGTAATATTTAAGAGCAACCTTTCCATCACGAGATAATAAATCTTGTTCTAGAAGTTGAAAAAATAGTATGGGATCTAATCTTTCGTTTCTCTCCATTTTTAGTAAAATCTGATAAAATGGCTCTAGTGTCAATTTATTCGTGAAATCTATTAAACTATACTTTTTCTTAAGCATGATAAAGTGCCGTTTTTGAAAAAGAGTAATAATATCTTCATAGCTATTATTTTTCAGCCATTGAATTTCTGATTCATTGAGAGTCTCTCCTGATTCTATTTTAGACTTCAAAGCGTCAGCGTATTTTTGATTCGCGATCGCTATCGTTTCAGTAAGTTTGCGATTTTTCATAAAGTTAAGATCTTGTTCGCTTAACTTACTGTCTGACTCAAGTCTTTTGAGAACTTTGTACAAGTGGCTCTTAGGAGAGCAATCTTCATATCGTGTGGCTTTATACTTAACTTTTAAGGCAGCAAATTCTTGTGTTTTTTCCAATTCTTGAGCAATAGCAATTGTTTCGCTCAGCCCTTGCTGTTCCAGCCAGTAAGTTTCCGATTCACTTAAATTATTTCTTGCATCGATTTTTTGTAAGATTGGATACAAGGGACTCAACAATGATAGATCGGAATGTTTTTTTGCTTGATATTTCTCTATTAATTGAGCAAATATATTCTTTTTTTCTGACTCTTGTAGTTTAAAGATATTTGCGGTTTCCAAGAGTTTGTTGTCTAAGAGAAAGTTATATTCAAAATCATTCAAAAGTTCTGCTAACTCTAACTTTTTCAAGATTTGATATAGGGGACTATCAGGATAAGAGTCTTGATATTGAGTAGCTTTGTACTTAGATTTAAGTTGAGTGAACTGCTGAATATCTTGAGCGATCGCATTCGTCTGTGATAGACCGTTGGAACTTAGCCAATCAACTTCCTTAGAAGTGAGGAATTGTCCTGAGTCAATCTTCCAAAGTATGAAATACAGAGGACTATATTGCCAAGAAACACTGTGGTGTGTAGCTTTGTACTTGGACTTTAATTGCGAGAACTCTACACCTAATTTGACAAAATCCTTTAATTTATCTTCTTGTTCTTGACATATAAATTCCAGTTTCTGCGCTCTCAACCATTCTATCTCTAATGTATTAAGTTTAATGCCTAAGTCAACTTTTCTAAGTACAAGATATAGAAGACTAGTAGGTAATAAATCTTGATATTGAGTGGCTTGGTATTTAGACTTGAGAGTAGTAAAGTGTTTAATCCGGTGTCGATCGTCTTTATGCATATTGATAGCACCTGCTATAGTACTGACTTAAATGTGTTATAGACTACTATAGCAACACTTATAAAAAAGGTCGAGTTCAACACCCCTCGCTTTTATCTCCCTTGTCTCCCTTGTCTTATTAAGCGTCCATGTGAATTGGTATCACACAAACGGATTCAAAATATGTAGGACTTACGCATTGACAGAAACGGTCAGATCTGTTGAAAATTTGCTTAGATTTTGGATACACATTGCCAATCAACTGTACACCTTATGAACTTATGGGAGAGTGAATTATGTGGGAAGACGAAATTGTAGAAGAACTTCATCGAATTCGTGAAGAACACGCAAAGGCATTCAATTACGATATAAGAGCAATCTGTGCAGATTGGCGAAAAAGATAGGAACAAAGTGGTAGGCAGTTTATGACCCTAACTCCTACAAAGCCAGTTAACAATCTGTGCAACGGACAGAGCAAAAATAGTTGTGGAAATGCAATTGTTTTAGTCGCTGCCAGGGTACACTTGTTGTCAGCGACGAAATCATCGACCCCTTTGGAATTACTAATGGTGTAAATATATTAGAAGTCAGTCTTAGATCTGATGATATTCCGCTTTCTATCATGCCAGACGGGATAGGAGGTATTACGTTTGTCAGTAATAATGCTCTTTTTCCTAGATATTCCAATGACAATGTGTTTGAATCTTTCGATTCTCAAACTAATACGCTCTATATTCGACCAGACCAGAATCAATCCACAGCTACTGTCAATGCGTTCTCAAGTGGTGGCATTTTAAGTAAAGCACCTACCATTTTAGATGGGTTAATGGCACTACAATTTCAAAATAACGCAATCAGTGGAAGCCTCAATTTTTTAGGAACGAATAACGAAAATTACAGTGCGAATCTAAGCGGAGTTCTTATCTAACGCTAATATTATATAACTGAAGTGTCGTCAGAAATTTTGTTTATGAAACGAATGGGATAATTCATATTTGGTTACAAAAAGAACTTTGTAAATTTAACTAACTTTTGCTTTATCAAAACAAACACTAGTGGTATATTTGGAGAAAATTTGCAGATACTCATAATAACCTGCAAAACGAGTCACTTGTACTCATAGAGGTTTATCCTGTGATAATTAAAGGCTGGCTTAGTGTATATTGGCGATTGGGAGTAGCAAGTTTTTTCGCTTTGATTGGGGTGGTAAGTGGAGGAGCCAATAACAGGGCTTTTGCTCAGCAAGAGGTGAGTGCCGACCCTTCTTTAGGAACTACAGTTACAGTTAATGGCACTACTTTTCAAATCACAGGTGGCACGACGGTAGGTGACAAAAATCTTTTCCACAGTTTCAGCAATTTTAGCGTCCCCATTGAAGGGGCAGCCGATTTCCGCAATGCTCCCACCATTAGCAATATATTTGCACGAGTTACCGGAGGAAGCGTTTCGGATATTCAGGGGCTGATTTGCACACACGGTACTGCTAATCTATTTTTAATGAATCCCAATGGCATTGTATTTGGACCGAGTGCTCAACTAAATATTGGTGGTTCATTTGCCGCAACAACAGCAAATGCGATCGCTTTTCCTAACGGTGGGGAGTTTTCGCTCTTATCAAAAGTTGATTCTGGTAATTCCCTGCTGTCAGTTAATCCTTCAGCTTTCTTATTCAATCAAATTGCAAGTCAGCCTATTACAAATCAATCTAAATCTCCATTTCCGGGAGAGCCATCTTTTATAGATGGGTTACGAGCTCCTGATGGTAAGAGTTTATTGCTGGTAGGCGGTAATGTCAGATTGGATGGCGGATATGTGCAAGCTGTGGATGGTCGCGTTGAATTGGGAGGAGTCGCAGGAGCGGGAACAGTAGGACTGAATGTTGATGGCAATAATCTGCGTTTGAGTTTCCCTAATAACGTAATGCGAGCAGATGTATCCCTTAACAATAAAGCTGTAGTTAATGCCAGTGGCGAGAGCGGCGGTAGTATCCAGGTAGATGGCAAGCGCGTTACGCTCGCAAATGGCTCATTAATTTTTGCAGATACCTTAGGAAGTCAAAATGGTCAAGGAATTTTTATTCGGGCTTCACAGTTAGACATCAGCGGTAGTTCTAGCGTTAGCGCTAGCACAACTAGCTCGGGTAATGCGGGGACTATACAGATTCAAGCCAGCGATTCAGTAGAAGTAACTGGTAAGGACAGTTTTATCGGTTCGGTTGTAACGCAATCTGCTACTGGGAGAACTGGAGACGTGTCCATCGATACTACTAGGTTGATTGCTCGTAATGGAGCGCAGGTGTTCATGAATACTTCTGGCAAAGGTCAAGCAGGTAATCTAACTGTAAACGCCTCTGATTCTGTAAAACTGCTCGGGACTTCAGCAGATGGGAGGAATTCTAGTGGCTTGTTTACCCGAGCCGAACTCGGATCTCAAGGGGATGCGGGAAACATAACCATCAACACCAGACAGTTGTTTGTTCAGGATGGAGCACAGGTATCGACTCGTTCTCGAGGCAAGGGACGAGCAGGGAATTTGACTGTGAATGCTCCTGATTCTGTCGAACTGATTGGAACATTACCAGGCACCGAGATGCGTAGCCGCTTAATTGCTGTGGGATTTTCAAGCTCCAGAGGTGCCGGGGACTTAACGATTAACACGAGGCGGCTAATTGTTCGGAGTGGGGCGATCGCAGTAGCTTCTACTTTTGGTAAGGGACAGGCAGGGAATTTGACTGTCAATGCCTCTGATGTGGACATGAGTGGTGTTTCGGCAGATGGGCGCTATAGGAGTTCTTTACTCGCCGAGACGAGCGGCGAGGGAAATGCAACAAACTTGACGATTAACACAAGGCAGCTGATTGTTCGAGACGGAGCTTTAGCATCCGCTTCCACTGTCAGTGTAGGTCAAGGAGGTAATTTGACTGTAAACGCCTCTAACCTTGTGGAACTAAGTGGTACCTCAATTATTGGACAATACAGAAGCGCTTTAGGTGCTGAGACTACTGGACAGGGAAATGCCACAAATTTGACGATTAACACAAGGCAGCTAATTGTTCGGGATGGGGCTTTAGTCTCAGCTGCTACTTTTGGTGAAGGTCAAGGAGGAAATTTGACTGTGAACGCCTCTGAGCTTGTGGATCTGAGTGGAACAACACTGAACGGGCAGTATTCCAGTGGTTTATTTACTCAGACTCAAGGTTCTGGAAACGCCGGAAAGTTAGAAGTAGAAACGGGGGTGTTAACTGTCGGGGACGGGGCAATAGTATTAGCTTCTACTTTTGGGCAGGGCAATGCAGGGAAAATATCCGTGCAAGCTCATGACTCTATCTATCTCTCACGTGGCTATATTTTCAGTCAGGTAGAAGGAGGAGCAACGGGAAATGGTGGAGATATCAACATCCAAACACGAGCGATCGCTCTCACAAACGGTGGTGAAATAGCTGCTTCCGTTTTCCGCCAACAGGGAAACATTCCAGGTGGACAAGGTAAAGGAGGAAGTATTCAAATTAATGCTACTGACTCGGTTAATATTTCTGGCGTCGATCCAAATGCTTTCTCTAGCGGACTGTTTACGAACACCCAAAGAGGGGCAAGTGGTCAGGGAGGAGATATTACAGTTAAAACTGGCACATTTCGGATAACGAATGGTGCAGTTGTGACTGCCCAAACTCTTAATCCTAGCAATGGTGGCAACATCACTATCAACGGAGATACATTTGAAGCTATTAGTGGTGGACAAGTTCTTACTGGTACTGTCGGCAGTGGCAATGCTGGTAAAATTACTATCAACGCTAAGGATAGAGTCACGATTTCTGGTAGCGATCCTACCTTTTCAGAGCGTTTTGTCCGATTCGGTAGGGATGTCGTTGCAAATTCAGGTTCTGCCAGTGGAGTATTTGCCAACACAGAGGTTAATTCTAAAGGGGAGGGTGGCACGATATTTTTGACTGCAACCAACTTAAACTTAATCAATACTGGTCAGATATCTGCTCAAAGTTTGGGAACAGGTAAAGCTGGTAACATTAATATTAATCTCCGCAATACTTTGCAAGCGGATATGGGTCAGATTTTTACCAATGCCACCTCTGCTGGAGGAGGTGACATCAGTATCAAAGCTAGAGATATCCGTCTTCGCAATGACAGTGACATCAGAACCAACAGTGGTGGCGGTGATGGTGGTAATATCTTCCTAACTGCTAACAATATTATTGCTCTTGAAGACAGCGATATCCTTGCTTTTGCACCTCAAGGCAGAGGGGGCGAAATCAAATTCACAACTGCCGCTTTTCTCAGTAATCCCCCCTATCGCCCTACTCGCTCAACGACAAACCTTGCGACTCTAGATATGCTAAACAATAACGGTCGTGCGGATGTAAATGCTAGTGGTACAGTCACGGGAAGCATTAGCGGTATACCTGACACGACCTTTCTCCAAAACAGCTTGACAGAGTTATCGCAAAATCCAATTGACACCAACGCTCTCATTGCCAATAGCTGTATTACCCGTGGTAACAAGCAAGAAGGCACTTTCATCATCACGGGTACTGGTGGCTTGCCGAACCGTCCCGGAGATGTTTCAATTTCAACTTATCCCACTGGGAATGTGCGTGGTGTACAGAGTGAGGGTGCATCTCGTTGGAAGCAAGGCGATCCAATTGTAGAACCACTTGGTGTGTATAAACTTGATTCAGGGCAACTTGTCCTGAGTCGTGAATGTGCTCGCTAATCAACTACGATTTAATACCAATTCTCTATATTAAAGCAACAGATTGAGATCCCCCCTAGCCCCCCTTAAAAAGGGGGGAAAGTACTTAA
>NZ_BAACAP010000218.1:0-89158 GCF_045865695.1 Scytonema hankhaensis NUACC26 | reverse complement strand
GAGCCATTGCTACACCCGAAACCACAGAACTTTGTGCCGAACCTTTAGAGGGCAACCCCAACTTACCAATTAAGTTGATACAGTACGTCAAAAACACCGAAGAAATCTTGATGATTGACGAACTCAAAACCAATTTACCTGTAATTGATGAGTATTTAAGTCAACGACAACCAAAAAGTTTGTTGTGCTTGCCAATTCTTAATCAAGGACACTTAATTGGAATTTTGTATTTAAAGAATCGCTCCACTAGTAGTGTGTTTACAAGCGAGCGCATCCTTATTCTCAACTTTCTTTGTACCCAAGCGGCCATTTCTCTGGAAAATGCCCGTCTTTATCAAGATTCACAAATTTATGCTCAACAGTTAGAACAATCTCTAGAAAAATTACGGCTGAGTGAAGCCCGCTTTCAGAAACTAGCAGATAATGTTCCTGGCATGATTTATCAGATCCGAATTAAAGCCGATGGTTCAGCTTCAGTACCCTACGTCAGTTCTGGGTGTCAAAGACTTTACGAAGTCCCAGCAGAAGATTTCTTGTCGGGGAAATGTAGCCTGCGTGATTTTGAACATCCCGACGATGGAGCAGAGGCCCTTCGGGCAGTTGTTGAGTCAGCGAAAAATCTCACCCCATTTCAGCATGAGTGGCGCATTGTTACACCCAATGGAAATATCAAGTGGGTAAAAGCGGCTTCTCAGCCAGAACGCGGTGAGGATGGTGAAATGGTATGGGATGGAATTCTAATTGATATTAGCGAGCGCAAACTTGCTGAAGTTGCCATTAAGCAAAAATCTCAAGAACTGGAAAATGCTCTCCAAAAACTGCAACAAACCCAACTGCAAATGATACAACAGGAAAAAATGTCTGCACTAGGTAACTTAGTTGCTGGAGTAGCTCACGAAATGAACAATCCTCTCGGCTTTATTTCGGCTAGCCTCAAACAAGCTAAACCTATCTTGGCTGATATCACTGAACACCTAAAATTATATCAAAAAGCTCTACCGAATCCGGAAGTAGAAATTCTCGCTCATGCTGAAGAAATTGACTTAGACTATAGCTTAGAAGATATGCCAAATATGCTCGACGCAATGGTCATAGCTTCTGAGCGATTAAAAAATATCAGCACTAGCTTAAGAACTTTCTCCCGGTCCGATCGAGATTATAAAGTGCTATTTAACATCAATGAAGGCATTGACAGTACAATTTTAATTCTCAAACATCGCCTCAAAGCGAATGAGCAACGTCCAGAAATTACCGTCGTAACTGAGTACGATAATTTACAGCCAATCGAGTGTTTCCCTGGACAACTCAATCAGGTATTTATGAATATTCTAGCTAATGCCATTGATGCTTTAGATGAGTCAAGTATAGGTCGGAGCTTTGAGTATTTAAAGCTAAATCCACACAAAATTATAGTGAAAGCTGTCATGGAAAATCATACCTTAAAAATATCAATTGCTGATAATGGTACAGGAATAAGCGAAGATGTCAAAGCATGCATATTTGACCATTTATTTACTACGAAAGGAGTGGGGAAAGGCACAGGATTAGGACTAGCGATCGCCAAGCAAATTGTGGAAGAAATACATGGGGGGAAAATTGAAGTTAATTCGGTTTTAGGGAAAGGGACAGAATTTATGATTTATCTTCCCATTCCTGATAATTTTAACATAATTAATTAATGGGATTCTGGCAAACTTTATACTGTACGTTCGCTCCTGCTTGAAAGGGTGAGAGGAATTAATGGCTTGACAATACTGCTCGGTTAGCAGAAGGAAGAATTGATGTTGGGTTTCTTCGTCCTCCAGTTGAAGACACTCTTTTTAAAACAGAAACGATTTTTCAAGAATCTTTAGTAGTCGCGTTACCAGAAGGACATATTCTGGCAGATGAGACAAAGGTGTCCGTGCGATCGCTCTCAAGCGAACAATTTATTTTATTTCCTCGAAAGCTAGCTTCAAAGCTCTACGACGCAATTATTAGTTTTTGCCAACAGGAGGGTTTTAGCCCTCAAGCGGCACAGGAAGCATCTCAGATGCAAACAATTGTCAGTTTAGTTGCTGCTCAGATGGGAATAGCGATAGTACCTGCATCAATGAGGCATTTACAACGAACCGGAGTTGTTTATAAAGCTGTACAAGAGCAAACTCCAGAGGTGGGAATTAACATAATTTGGCGACAGCAGGATAATTCTCCAACTGTACAACGTTTTTTAGAAGTCGTTAGAGCGTATTTGGCACCAACACAAAAAAGCCCAGGCTCAACACCTGGGTTTTAAAAAAAGCTATCTGGCATGAATCAGGGAAAAAAAACGTGTTACATACTTTGGCGCACTCCTATCTTGTACGTAGGTATTTGAGCATATATGTAGAACTTTTGAATGTAGTATAAGCGCTTTGCTATTACATATAACTTTAGCAATGCCAGAAATTGTACGGTATTCAATTCTTGCGGAAAATATCATAAGCTTGCACAAAGTTTGAACTACGAGCGATCGCGATACGCTTTTGGTGTCATCGTCGTATGCTTGCGAAAGAGAGCAATAAAATGACTTGGGCTTTGAAAACCAATAGCATCGCCAATTTCAGCAATTGACATTTTTTTCTCTGTCAGTAGTTTCTTGGCTCGCTCGATTCTGCAATTAATAACGTATTGATGGGGCGTAAAACCTGTGGATTGCTTAAATAAGCGGGCAAAATGATAGGAACTTATTTCCGCCACACTAGCCAGTTCTGCCAGTACCAACTCATTTTCCAAATTTTCGTTAATATACTCAAGCGTTTTACAAAGCTTATACTTGGGTAAACCTCCAGTATAGGATTGAATGTTCTGCCTATAAGTAGAGTGTTGCTGTAGGAGATGACTTGCCAGAGCAGTTGCCAGTGATTCTCCGTAAAGACGCCCAGATAAACATCCAGCCTCCAATTCTGCCTTAAGTGCCAACCCAATATTCTGAATTTGGGGACTAATGACTCCCAAGTTAGGTGTAATTTCAACGCGATCTGCATAACCCAACTCCCCTGCAACTTGGGTAATGAGAGTTGGTTGAAGGCGCAATACCAAGAAATCACTATCCTCCAAACTGATACCCTTACACGACATACCAGGAGGAAGAATAGTTATTTCACCGTGTGTAAAGTTTTTGCTCAGAAGACGCCCATCCCACATAATTTCTGCTTTTGTCGGATGCTTAAAATGTAGGTTAATTATGTAGTCAGATAATAGTTGTGGAGGTAGCTCGTGAGCTGGCATTTGCCAATACTCAACAAGAATGCTGTTCCATCCTGCTTTCTCACTTGAAAGCATTGGAACTCCAAATTTACCCTTTATCAAATTTGCTTCTGGATCGCGAGCTTGTGATACTTCACCTTCAGGCATTGTTGTTGCCACTTAGTATAAACTTTATTCCAAAATTCGCACTTACAGGTAATAAGTGCAACACGATATGCTTTTACTACTTAATGATAACACTTATGTCAAGGGTATGAGCAGTAATTCTTACCAGAAGGGATGACGTAACCTGTAGAGCTAAGAATAATAAAAAATAGAAATTTATTAAGGATTAGAAAATATGAATAGAGTCTTGTTAACTTCTTTAATGTTTATCTTTTTGTTGCTGTTTATTGTCTCTCCATTTGCCGCTCTCGCTAGCTTAATGATTGTCTTGCTAGTCTCAGCTTTCTTATTGTTTATTCGTAATATTTTTTTGGCAATTATCGGTGATGGTTAGTGATTAGAGTAGGGTGGGCATTGCCCACAACCATAAATGTTTTGGTGGGCAATGCCCACCCTACTTCTATATATCTACAAACTCGTCATCAACTTATCTAACTCTTGAGATAGATCGACTTTTGAATTAGGGAATTTTTGAAATAAAACTCCGGCTAGATAGTAATAATCACCAGAATAAAAAGCCATTCCGTGCTTACGTAATTCTTCAATGTGCTTCTTAACTTTTGATTCGGAGCTATAGTAGCCAAATTTTAAAGGCAAAACAAAAAACTTGGTTACAGAATAACCGTTAGCTTTTGCGTGATTAATAGTACTTTTTGGATTGGAATAACTAGACACTAACAGCAACACATTTTGGTAATCTAATGATAAAAGATTATTTGTTACTGTCGCACCATCTATCCCACCAAACAATAAAGGCATATAGATATCTTGGTCTGGTGCTGGTAAATATGGGGGATTAGCTACTAGATACTCTGCTTCTGGTTGAGAAGACTCGAACAAACATGAGTTATGAATAATGTATTTTTGATTTAAATTATACTCATCAATGTATGAATTTGCAGTTTTCCAAGCAGCCGCATTTAATTCAAATCCTTGTATTAAACCCTCAAATCTATTTCTTAAAAGAGAGTTAATAACAGGGCTTCCATCTCCCGAGCCAAATTCCACAATATATTCTGATTTGCTGCAATTTCTTAGAACTAGATTTTCTAAACAATTTGAATAGAAATTAGATTCTTCTGGGCAATAAAACACTTCTTTCATTGGACTTTGAACTTGCATAAATTTCTAACAAGAATTGAATAACGATTTAAGAACGAGAATCGAAAGGATGGGCAATGCCCACCCTCACAAAATAAGCACCTTACTGCTAACAGCAATTAACCATTAGCAATTAGCTATTTTTCTGTATGGATCGCACAACAGCATTAGCAGCGCGATCGCCCATAAGCTTTTCTTGGTCATAGCCAAGTACGAGTTGCCATGCTTCATTGGGATACATTTCTGCTAGAGGCAAAGCGACATTATCCAACATCCAACGTCCGTGACGTTCATCCTCCCGAATATGTAATTCCCAGTAACCCATTGCTGCTTCTGAAAGCCCCAATCGTTGTGCTGCTGCAAGATAATTTCTATAAGCAGCAGGTCCGGCTACCTCAAAATAAGTTAGACCACCGTTATATCGAAGGAAATAACGTTTGCACTCGGTCAGTAAAAAATTATTATTGTCGTTGGCAAGGACTTCCCAAGGAACTAAATCGAAATATCCTTCTGGTTCGACGTTCATCCCAAACTCATTTAACATTTGTGCAAAGAAAGTAGAGTGCTTGCGAGGAAAACGTCCATTGCCGTATTCTTCTAGCAATACCCGTATTAGAGTACATTGCACTTCATTAGCAGCACCGCCAAGGATTCGGGAAAGACGACTACCTTCCACTAAACCGTCAAATGAACCAATAGCAAGTAAGTGACAATAGCCAGCCTCACTCATAGAATTGCGTATGTAGAGGCTTCCTTCCGACAATTCAGGATCTAAGTCATATGCACAACGCTCAATTAGCGCTTGCTGAGCACTCTTGACATCCAATTGTTGTAATGCTTTTACATCAAGCTGCGAGAGTTCCCACTCTTGCCAAGCTGTTTCTATGCGATCGCGTATTTTATATAAATAGAAGGAGCGCTCATTGACGTAATGTCGCAAGTCATCGTACCAAAACAAGTTCAGACGATTAATACGGTAAAGGACTCGCTGAAGAAAAAGATGGGCAGCGTCATCACCTGCACCATTTTGGTAAGCAGCACGAATTGCCACAGAGAGGGTACTTTCAAACTCACGCTTGAGTTCTGGCTTGGCTTCGAGTTTTTTATCTAAATCCTCTGTCGCAAGCAGCTCTACAAATTGCCGCTCGGCACGGTCATAATTTGTATTTATTGTTTCCTCTATCTGCGTATTTTTTCTTTCAGCGTTTGCGATAGGGGACATAGGCAAGTCAAAAATGAGAAGTAAAAAGAAAAAAACGCAACCTCATATAGAGCAAGCATTTTCAATACTTGCCCTTAGTAAATTAAATGGGTAAAACCTATCTAAATTACTGTTCGAGTTCAGCGCTAGATACTTATATAATTCCTATTTAGTAACCTGTACTACATCTCTCGCAAGTGATAAAGAAAAATTAAGCTTTCCACCCTTGATTCATCCTACAGATACATAGGGACTGGGGACTGGGGACTGGGGACTGGGGAGATGGGGAGCAGAGGTGATGACTAATCCCCAATCACCAATCGCCAATCCCCAATCCCCTATGGCGTACTACTTGGAGTTGGAGTTGGATTCATAAGTTGACTTGGTACCAGCCTACTAGGCGGAAGTTGTTCTGTGGTAATTAGGGCTTCCATCACTGTCTTGACAATTGGTGCAGCAACAGTACTACCAAAAGCGTGCTGTCCTTTTGGCTCATCTACCAACGCCAACACCACATAACGGGGAGCTTCTACTGGCATAATACCTACAAAGCTGGTGATTTTAGCCCCGATGATGTACCCACCTGCAGCACTAGCTTTTTGCGCTGTACCTGTTTTACCAGCAATACGGTATCCTGGAATTTGAGATGCTTTTCCCGTTCCATCATCAACTACAGTTTCCATCATTTCTACAACTTTGCGGGTAGTCGCATAGGAGAAAATTTGGCGAGTTGCTGGTTGTATGGGTGAGTAATGAACAAGTCCATTGCTATCGACAAGAGCTTTCACTACGTGAGGCGAGACTAATTTACCACCATTGGCTAAAGCTCCATGCATTTGTACTAGTTGTAATGGTGTTAATGAAAAGCCTTGACCAAAGGAAGTTGTTGCGGGTTCAACTGGTGTAGCAAGAAATTGTTCTTGACTTTTTAATTGGCTGTTGACTGCAAAAGGCAAATCTGTATCTACACTTTGTCCTAAGCCCAAACGTTCCAACCAACCATAATAAGTTGATGGTCGCAACTTTTGAATAATTTGCACCATAGCTATGTTACTAGAATTTTGCAGAACTTGAGCTATGTTCATCCGCCCAAAACGTTTATTTTCTGCATTTCTAATTATGCGATCGCTAACCTGAATTGACCCGTTATCGTTAAATGTGTCTTCAGGTTTGATAATTCCTTCTTCTAAGGCAATGGCTATATTTAACGGTTTAAAAGTTGAACCTGGTTCGTAAAGGTCAGCTACCGTCCAGTTTTTAAACAGTGAAATATCTGCTTTGGAATATTCATTTGAATCATAAGTGGGATGGTTCACTAGAGCAAGTAAAGAGCCATCCCAAGCATCCATAACAATAACGGCTCCCCGTTTTGCCTTATATTTTTTGATCTGCTCTTTAAGTGCATAACGAGCCACTCTTTGCAAGCGGTTGTCAAGAGTTAATTGCAATCGCAGGTCATCAAAATTCAGAAAGCCTTCAGGAGCATAATCAGGCATAATTGCTCCGTTCCCGGCTCGACTGAGACGCATAGTTTGAACGGAACGCTCTAGCAATTTTTCTTGACTATATTCCACACCTGCTTGACCTCGACGGTCAAGGTTAACATATCCTACTACTTCTGAAACTAAATCTTGCTGTGGATAGAATCGAGAATATTTTTGAATTAACTCAAGCCCATTTAGGTGAAGGGCATTTAGGCGGTCTGCAACTTCTTCCGGTAATGCAACAGCTAATGTAATACCAGTTTTTTTATTATCAAACTTTTTTTCTAACTCAGTAGCATCTCGAGCCAATATAGACGCAAGCTGTACTGCCATCTCATGATTAGATTTTAAAAACAGCTTGGGATGGGCGTACAAAGTATAAACAGGGCGATCGATTGCCAACAAATCTCTGTTACGATCTACAACAGGACGGCGAGGCATAAAAGGTCGTAAATTCACCATCTGTTGACTTCGGGCTTTTTCTGTTAACTTTGTACCGCGCACGATTTGTAGTTGATACAAGTTAAAACCTAGCCCAAGCCCAAAAGCAATAAGCAGACCCCAAACTATCAATAGTCGGGTTTTCGTGTGACTAACTCCATCCGAATAGCGAAGTTCCAAACGTTCTGTTGGACGAACCAGAGGAACTTGGTTGTAGGTTTGTTCAATGTGTTGGTTTTGTCCAACTTTTTTTGAGACTCTTTGTCGTCGTTTGATAAACTCAGGTTTCGGAAAATTTTTAAATCTTGTTCTACTTGGTGGTGATTTTTGCATAAAATTGGTCACTGGTCACTGGTTACTGGTCACTGGTCACTGGTCACTGGTCACTGGTCACTGTTTAATATCCTGTTGGATTCAAGGTTTCCTGTTGGATTTCAGAAGTTGGGGTTTGAGAGTCGGGAGACGGAGAGGTTGAAGTCACGGGTGCGGGAGTTACAAAAATCATGCGATCGGGAGTGGGTGATAGTAGTTTTTCTGGTTGTTTCTGTGCTTGTTTTGCCATATTGCTTTTTAGCACTTCGTTAGTTGTCATCAATTGTCGTTCTTGGCGATTTAGGTTTTGCAGTTTGCGATATGATTGACTCCAAAGTTCCTGAGAATAAACTGTCAATCCATAGACTACAAGCGTGACAATAACTAACAAAAACGCTGCTATGGATGAATGACAATGTATTGCGTACAGGCGATCCAACCAAAAAGGAACAGCTTGAGCGGAAGGCATAACAGGAAGATTTCTCAGCTTTGGTTTGTTGACCTCAGCCCTAAGAAAGGAAGTTTTTTGGGGACTGAACGGGTTAATTGTGGTTCGCTGTAATGGAGGCTGAGGATTTTGTGAGGGGTATCTTCTTTGTTTGGAAGCAGTTAGTGGAGAAAAGGTAGACCCTGGAGTTGAGTTGGGTCTAAACTGTGTTGCGCGGGCAACTTCTTGATGCGTGGCAAGTTTTGTTTGGTTCCTATTTTGGCGCTTTCTAGCACTTTTAACAGCAGATTGAGATACGCTGTCTGTTGCAGAAACACCTGATTTTCGAGCAATAGACATAATTGATTTGGATAAAAAATACTGTAACGTTATGCGGTTGACTGCTGACTGTTAACTGGTAACTGTCAATGAATCAAGTAACACCCTACACTGAATCAACACAATTCTGATAGGTAGCTGCACTAATCTTCGCATTCTCCCTAAAGGCACGGTTTTCAGGGAAATGAGATTGGTTGGCAATTTTTACTGAAAATTCGCTCCTGCGATCGCTGAGGGATCGCATTGCCTTAGTATGACAATCCCAAACTTCATAAACAAGAGTGTGCAAAAAATAGATTTTTTGGTAACATGATTCGATTAGGAAGTCTATTCACCATGTTTCCTAACCTTCTGCCTATATCCATAGGAAGAATTGAACCCTTTTCTTTCAATGAGTATTCCAAAGTCACTTAAAAAAAATCAACAAATAGGGTATCTTATTCAACAGGCTAAATTCGTTCTTGCCGCAATTGGTGAAAGAGGAGTTATGAAAGTAAAAATCCTTAGTCTTACCTTGATGTTGAGTCTCGCCGCAGTTCTCGGAGCTTGTGAAGGTGGTGGCGGTGGTGGTGGCACCACTGGTGGCGATACTTCTTCCCCAGCAGCTACGTCTACATCGGCTCCCGAACCCACTGACACTGGCGCAGCATCCCCTGCACCTACTGCTACTACCACGGATAGCCCAACTGCAAGCCCCAGCCCCTAAGTCATTATCTCAAAAACCAAACTCACACACTGAGATTGTTGCAGCGCTTCTCACGAAAATTAAGTCAGTCAACATTTTTAAAGAACAACTAGGTGGATGGCTGTGTTTTGAGTAGGCATGAGACATTCGCTCTCATTGTTGGCTAAATTTTCACGATCCCGCGATCGTGCATGTCGTACCAGATTCATCGATCTGGTAGTATTTTTTAACCTTACCAGGTTTACGAGGAAACCCGGTTTCTAACTGAAGCCGGGTTTCTTCATAGTTTCGGTACTGTAAGTCTTGGGCAAAATACATATATCCTAAGATTGTCTAAAAGTTCGCCCATCTCCCAAATAGTTTTTGATTGTGAAGCGAATTACATTTACCGTTTTAAGCGTTAGCACGACCATAATAGTAAGTATAAATAACCATTGGGGGGTAGTTATGGCATTACCACTTGAACAAGACATACCGGAGGAAATTTTGCGGATGGAAATTATTACAGCCGCGCGATCGCCTATTGATGGTCGTCTTGTCAGTGCTGCCGAGTATGCAAAATTACAAGCACGAATTTCAGTCAATCCTCCTCCAAAGCTTGATATTAAGATCAGAGAACAAGTTTTTTTATTACGGGTACGTAAATTTTTACTTCAGATTTTCCCTTTTTTAGACATATGAATGGGGACTAGGGACTAGGGACTGGGGATTGGACATAGAACATAGGCAATAAAGTCTCCTTTGTTCCCCTTGTTCTAGTCCCCTATTCCCAGTCCCCGATCCCCAGCCCCCAATCCCCAATTTTCTAACCCAGGTACGATGATTACAGCGACAAAATTTGCAAATAAATGTAAAGAATAGTAATAGAAGTTTTAAAAAGTTAGTTTACTTAGCCAAGTTACTAAACGTAGGTAGCTCCATGTCTATGACCACTATAGCCCCAGAACAAGTTAACCGTATAGTTTGGAATCAGCATCACGATCCCTTTGAAGTATTAGGTGCTCATCTTGTTGAAGAAAATGGCAAAAGCAATCGTTGGGCTGTGCGAGCTTACCTACCAAATGCTAGTGCAGTGACAGTCATCCTTCCAGAAGAACGGAAGGAGTACCCGATGGAAACCATTCACGATGCTCACTTCTTTGAATGCACCATAGAAACACAAGAACTCATTAACTACCAGCTTCGCGTTAAAGAAGGGGAACACGAGCGAGTCATTTATGACCCTTATGCTTTCCATTCTCCCAAGTTAACAGAGTTTGATTTGCACCTATTTGCAGAAGGCAACCATCACCGAATTTATGAAAAACTAGGAGCACACTTCACAGAAATCAATGGTGTCACGGGTGTTTACTTTGCTGTTTGGGCTCCCAATGCTCGAAACGTCTCAGTCATCGGAGATTTTAATAGTTGGGATGGGCGCAAACACCAAATGCGTAAAGGGTCTACCGGTATTTGGGAACTATTTGTTCCTGGATTAGGGGTAGGAGAACATTACAAATATGAAATTAAAAACATAGAAGGTCACATTTACGAAAAATCAGACCCCTATGGTTTTCAACAAGAACCGCGCCCCAAAACCGCATCCATTGTCTCAGATTTAAATGCTTACACTTGGAGCGATGAAGACTGGCTAGAAAACCGCCGTCATAGCGATCCCCTAACACAACCAGTTTCTGTCTACGAAATGCATTTAGGGTCTTGGTTACACGCCTCAAGTGCAGAACCACCTAAACTACCAAACGGTGAAACCGAATCCATTGTCGCCATATCAGGACTCAATCCGGGCGCACGCTTTTTAACGTATCGAGAACTGGCAGATCGGCTCATTCCCTACGTAAAAGATTTGGGATACACCCACATTGAAATACTACCTGTTGCCGAACACCCCTTCGATGGTTCTTGGGGCTATCAAGTTACCGGATATTACGCTCCCACCTCCCGTTACGGTAAACCAGAAGACTTTATGTATTTTGTTGACCAATGCCACAAAAACGGTATTGGGGTAATCGTCGATTGGGTTCCCGGTCATTTTCCTAAAGACGGTCATGGCTTAGCATTTTTTGATGGGACTCACCTTTACGAACACGCCGATCCCCGTAAAGGCGAACACAAAGAATGGGGAACTTTGGTGTTCAACTACTCACGCAACGAAGTCCGAAATTTCCTAGTTGCAAATGCCCTGTTTTGGTTTGACAAGTACCACATTGATGGCATCCGCGTTGATGCTGTTGCCTCCATGCTCTATCTTGATTACTGCCGTAAAGATGGAGAATGGGTCACCAACCAATACGGTGGTAGAGAAAACCTAGAAGCAGCTGATTTCTTGCGTCAAGCCAATCACATCGTATTTAGCTATTTTCCAGGAGTTGTCTCAATTGCCGAAGAATCTACTGCATGGCCAATGGTATCTTGGCCTACATACACTGGAGGATTAGGCTTTAACTTAAAGTGGAACATGGGTTGGATGCACGATATGCTGGACTACTTCAGCATGGACCCATGGTTCCGGCAGTTCCATCAAAACAACATCACCTTTAGTATGTGGTATCACCACAGTGAAAACTATATGTTGGCACTGTCTCACGATGAGGTGGTACATGGTAAGAGCAATATCATTGCTAAAATGCCTGGGGATAGATGGCAAAAGTTTGCCAATGTGCGTTGTTTGTTTGCGTATATGTTTACTCACCCTGGTAAGAAAACCATGTTTATGAGCATGGAATTTGGACAGTGGAATGAGTGGAATGTTTGGAGTGATTTGGAATGGCACTTATTCCAACACGAACCGCACCAACAGCTCAAGGAATTTTTTAAGGAACTCAACCATCTCTACCGTTCTGAACCAGCTTTATACACCCAAGATTTTGCAAGAGAAGGATTTGAATGGATTGACTGTAGCGACAATCGCCACAGCGTAGTTTCCTTTATCCGTAAAGACAAAGACTCCGATGATTTCGTTGTCATAGTTTGTAACTTTACACCCCAACCCCACTCCCATTACCGTATTGGCGTTCCAGAACAAGGGTTCTACACCGAGTTATTCAACAGCGATGCCCGTCAATACGGTGGTAGCAATATGGGTAATTTAGGTGGTAAGTGGACGGATAATTGGTCATTCCACAGCCGCCCGTACTCACTAGATTTGTGTTTGCCACCTCTAGGAGTACTGGTTCTGAAGTTAGATAAGGAAAAGACAGCAGAAGCACTGGCTAATTCATAATTTGTAAGTTTTAGAGGATGCCTCAAAGAAGTATTAAATTTTCTGCACGATCCCCCTAAATCCCCCTTAAAAAGGGGGACTTTGAGAGCATTTCTTCTGCCCCCTTGTTAAGGCTGCGGTGTACACACATCTTTAGAGATCCCCCTAAATCTCCCTTAAAAAGGGGAACTTTAAAGATTTTCCCCCCTTTTTAAGGGGGGCTAGGGGGGATCTAGGAAACTTTGATACATCACTAAAAACTTTTTAGACATCCTCTTAGGGTCTTCTAAATCAAAAAATGCCCCAAAATTTTATCTTGTAGTGCCGACATCTGGCCCGCCATGAATTTGGAAGTTGTGGTGCGGGCATCTTGCCCGCCATGAGTCAAGGACGGGCGAGGACGCCCATCCCACAAGATAATTAATTCCTTCGGTGTCATTCAATTACCTAAATACGTAGCCCACCATTCGCGCTTTGTTGGGCAATGCCTACCCCAGTCACAAGCAAAATACTGGAAGCAAAAAAAACTTAATCTTTTTGCTTCCAGTATTTCTTTGTTAGGAAATGCTTGTTTCTTCCAAACCCATAGCTATAAATAAATCCAATTGCTATTTAAAGAGCAGATAACAAATCGTTTTGTTGTTATGTACACTTTGAATAGGAGCAGATAGATGTCAAGTTAAGAAAGTAACAGGCAACATTCCCGAACAGTATTGACAATGTTTAACTTTTCATTACTGAGTTTTACAGACTGCAAGACTTCTTCACTTCTTTCTTTAGATAGATAAGTAAATATACTTAACAGTATCTTCATATTTCTAAGTTGGAAATGGTACAAGAGTACTGAAAATATTATAAAGTTACTAAAAAATTGTTTTTTATAAAATTAAGTTGACTGAGGAGATAACAACAGTGAGCAATTTAAAGTCATATTATGATTCCAAAGGCATTACGACCCCAGCCGAGTTGCTTCCAAGAGAGATCGAGTTATATGAGCGTCTTTCGGAAGACAATTTACTTGTATCTAAAGCTTATGAAGAATTAAATCAACAATTAGAAACAACGAAACAGAAGCTAGAAGAAAAAGAAAAGAAGCTAAAGTCAAGGACAATTAAGGATTACAGTATTGTCATAGCAGCAAGTATGGTAAGCTTAGCTGTTTTCTTTGGAACAATGTTTGTACAAGAAAGTCAAAGAAATAAAGAATTGCTTCGACAAGTAGATTCTTTAAAAGCAAGTGAAGTGGTTAGAGAAAACGAACAATTGAAAATTGAAATAGAAGTATTAAATAGTCAACTAGAAGTATTCAAACAACAAAAACAAGATGAAGAATGGAAGTTTTACTTAATAGTTGTAGGCAGTGGTTGCATAGGAATTTTAATTGGAATTTCAGGTACATTCTTATTAATGTATTTTAAAAACTAAGTAACTTTCCTTAGAGGATGTTTGTATGTGAGTCCGGCGTATAGAGTGTACAAGTGTGGGCACGTAAAGAGGTACAACTGTGTATATGTGATAGTGGTATTTTAATTTGGGTTCAGCCAGTTTTCTACTTTTAAATTTGGGTACACGGGAAAATTCACGAACATTGTTTGTAACTAAGGTTAGATTTAGATTGAGTGCATGAGCAGCAATTAATAAATCATTACCACTTATGGGCTTTCCTTGACTTTCGCGCATAAGTACGAATCTTTGCGTAATGATAATCTACATTGCTCGTTAATGATAATACAGGAATCATGTCTAAAGCCAAGGAAATGCGCTCTTTCAATCTAAGTGAGTTCTTTTTTTCTGCGCCTAGTTTGGAAGAGAGTATTTACCTTTGCTTGTTCAGCATTCGCTTGTTCTACCATCGCACCCACCGCTAAAGAATTTGGGATAAAAACTTACGAGTGCGATCGCGCTGTGGATTTTGAAAGAATTCATCCGGGGTTGCTTCCTCAATAACTAAACCACCATCCATTAAAACCACTCGGTCAGCAACTTCACGTGCAAAACCTACTTCATGAGTAACAACAACCATAGTCATACCATCAGCAGCAAGAGTTTTAATAACATCCAAAACTTCTCGTACCATCTCTGGATCTAAAGCTGAAGTCGGCTCATCAAAAAGCATTATTTTGGGTTGCATAGCTAAAGATCTAGCAATTGCAACTCTTTGTTGCTGTCCTCCTGATAATTGTCCTGGATATTTTTGTGCTTGTTCCAAAATACCCACTCGTTCCAATAACTGCATTGCCACTTCTTCGGCTTTAACCTTTGAGTGTTTCCGAACCCAGATTGGTGCTAAAGTAATATTTTGCAAAACTGTTAAGTGAGGAAACAAATTAAATTGTTGAAACACCATTCCCACTTCTTGACGAATTGCTTCAATATTTCGCAAATCATTTGTCAGAGCAATACCATCAATTTCAATCCGTCCCTGTTGGTATTCTTCTAAAGCATTAAAAGTACGAATAAAAGTTGACTTACCCGAACCCGAAGGTCCCATAAGTACAACAACTTCTCCCCGATTTACTGTTAGGCTTACACCTCGTAAAACGTGAAATTTTCCATACCACTTTTGAACATCTTGGGCAATAATAATTTGTTGGTTTGTCATTTGTTATTGGTCACTGGTCACTGGTCACTGGTCACTGGTCACTGATTACTGGTCACTGATTACTGGTCACTGGTCACTGGTCACTGATTTTCTAGGCGTCGAGAAGCTAGGGACATGGAGTAACAAAAAATCCAGTAGATGACTCCAATAAATAAATAGACTTCAGCGTAGCGATCGAGGAACTGGGGTTGAGCGAGAATGGAACGAGCAATTCCTGTTAATTCTAATAATCCAACAATTGCTAACAAGGAAGTATCTTTAAATAAACCAATAAATTGCCCAACAAGGGCTGGAATAACAGCACGTAGTGCTTGAGGTAGAACTATAAGTAGCATAGTTAATGGGGTGTTCAATCCTAACGATCGCGCTGCTTCAGTTTGTCCGCGTGGAATTGATTGAAGCCCACCACGTACATTTTCTGCTAAATAAGCAGCACTAAACAAGGTTAAGCCAGCCATTCCTCGCAATACTCTATCTAAACGAATTTCTGGAGGTAAAAATAAGGGTATCATCACTTGTGCTAGGAACAAAATTCCAATCAGTGGCATTCCTCGGATAAGTTCGATGTATAGAATACTAAACCAACGTACAAAAAATAAAGGACTTTGACGCCCTAACGCTAATAATATACCCAAGGGAAAAGATATAACTATGCTAACGGCTGCTGTCATTAAAGTCAGCAGCAAACCGTTCCACAAACTACTTTCTACAGGTTGTAGTCCCAAACCTCCCCCAATTAACCATAGAATAATTGGAAAAGACAGCGCCCACCCAAGGGGTAACCAGGTGTTAAACCTACTAGGAAACCGTTTCGCGATCGCCCCCCATGATAAACCAGTTAGTCCTAGAATAATGACCAAAGCCAGCCAAAGCCGCCAATAGAGTTCTTGAGGAAAACGACCAACAAAAAATAGAGAGAAATTAGCTTGTATAACTGCCCATTTTGCTTGAGTAAATACCCATGTTAAGATGCTCTTGATTGCCCAAACAAGAAACAACAGGCAAACAACAGTTAGGATACTGTTGTACCAGTTATTAAACAAATTTTTTCTCAGCCATTGCCAGATTGTTAGATTTTTGTTTTTTAAAAGGCTCATCGCTCCTTCAATTGCACCTTATGGTTAAAGAAATTCATTGCTAGGGAAATAATGAGGCTCATTGTAAGATAAGTCGCCACGATCAAAAGCATAACTTCTACCGCTCTACCCGTTTGGTTAAAAGTTGTAGAAGCAACAAAGTAAATATCAGCGTAGCCTATTGCGATCGCTAAACTAGAATTTTTAGCTATATTTAAGTATTGACTTGTTAGCGGTGGTATAATCAGTCGCAAAGCTTGAGGAAAAATCACCAACCGCATAACTAGACTCGATTTTAAACCTAACGATCTTGCTGCTTCCCATTGTCCCTTTGGTACTGAAAGAATTCCGGCTCTAACAATTTCTGCTATAAAAGCAGCAGAGTAAAGTGTTAATCCTAAAACCAATGCAGATAATTCTGGAGAAAAGTATATCCCGAAAGGCAGTGTAACTCCTTGATTACTAATGTTTATTAAACCAAAAAAGGAAATTTGAGTTTCCGTTTTTGGCAAACTAAGAAAAACAGCAAAGTACCAGAAGAACAACTGTAGAAGTACAGGAGTGTTGCGTAAAATTTCTACATAAACTAGAGCTAGCTTTCGTACCAACCAATTATCTGATAGCCGTGCTATGCCTACAGTTATACCTACAATTGTTGCTGCAATAATACAAACGATGATAACTCGTAAAGAATTCAGCAGCCCAACCAGTAAAGCACGGCTATAGGGATCGGAAGGCTGGTAAGCAATGGGAGTTTCGCCAATATCAAAAGATGCTTGGGACTGTAAGAAATCAAACCCTAGTTGAATACCTAGCCTTTGTAAATTGTACGTCACATTGTGCCAAAGTATCGCAACTATAATAACAAATGCAACTACAGCTATTAACTGACCGACAATCGGCCAAAATCGTTTATCGCGCCAAAAGGGGGTCATAAGGACTGGGGACTGGGGGTTGGGGATTAGGGACTGGGGATTGGGGACTAGGGACTGAGGATTAAATATTTACAAATGACGAATGACGAATGACAAATGATAAATGACAAAATTAACGAAATGGTGGTGCATAAAGAATACCGCCTTTATTCCACAGTTTATTTAAATCTCTATCCAATTTCAATTCAGAGTTCTTACCTAAATTGCGTTCGTAAACTTCTCCATAGTTACCTACGTGCTTAATAATACGGATAACAAAATCATTTGTTAAACCAATACCTTTTCCAAGATCGCCTTCTGTACCCAGCAAGCGCTTGACTTCTGGATTGGTACTAGTAGACAGTTGACTGACATTTTGAGAATTAACTCCCAACTCTTCAGCATTAATCAAAGCGAATATAGTCCATTTCACAACATCAAACCATTTAGAATCTCCATTAACAACAGCTGGCGCTAAGGGTTCTTTAGACAAAACGGTATCTAAAACAATATGGTCATTTGGGTTCTTCATAATAGCGCGGCGAGAAACCAACCCAGAACGATCTGCACTCACAGCTTCGCAACGACCTTGTTCGTAAGTAGCAAAAGCTGTGTTAACATCTTCAAAAACCAAAGGCTTGTAATTAACACCTATTTCACGCATTCGATCCGATAGGTTCTGTTCGTTGGTGGTTCCTGTTTGAGTACAGATAGATTTCCCTTTGAGTTCTTCTAACTTTTTAATGTTGCTACTTTTTTTCACCATTATTCCTTGACCGTCGTAAAACACAACGGGGGCAAATTCCAGTCCAACAGAAGTATCTCGGCTAATTGTCCATGTTGTATTGCGGCTAAGGATGTCTACTTCACCAGTTTGTAAAGCTGTAAAACGTTCTTTGGTGTTTAAGTTGCGGAACTCTACTTTTTTGGGATCGTCAAAAAGTGCGGATGCGATCGCACGGCAAACATCTACATCAATTCCTGCATATTCGCCATCACGTTTGACATAACTAAAACCTGGTAATCCTCCACTAACACCACATATCAACTTGCCACGATTTTTAATTGTATCCAAACGACTTGTACTATTTCCTCCCGCTCCTCCAGCACAGGCATTGAGTGATAGGACGAGAGGTACTAACAGTAATAACCACCATTTACGCATTATATTTTTCCTTGTCTATACAAATGCAGGTCTTTAAAATCTACAGTTTTTGTAATCTTTCAACTGCTACCCGATTTAATATTAGTTGGGCGAGTAATTTCATATAAATCGTGAGTGTGAGTATACCAGTTTCCTGACAAACGCCCAATTGCGTGTAGTTTAGACACATCTATTGTATTTTGTGGAGTCAGTAGATCGTCACGTACATGCCACAGGAGCGCTTCAGCAATAATTAAACCAGATTGGCTGCCTTCATTTCCTACGTATACGACCTGCTTGACTTGACACTCTATATTAATGGGTGACTCAGCAACTCTTGGCGCACGTACCTTAACCGAGGGAATCGGCGTGAGTCCCGCCTCTTTAAACTCATCTACCTCCGGTGGAAATTCTGCACTGGAAATATTCATTTGTTGCTCTATTTCTTCAACAACTACGTTGACTACTAATTCCCCGGATGACTCTGCATTGACTAAGGTATCCTTTTTTCCTGCACCGCGTCGCCAACCACATGAAATAGCTAGAGTCGGTGGATTGGCTGTCACCCCCATAAAGAAACTGAAAGGCGCAAGGTTATACGTACCATCTGTTGCAACAGTGGAAACCCACGCAATTGGTCGAGGAACAACTGAGCCAATGAGTAATTGATAAGCTGTTCTTGGGTCGATTTGATAAGGATCGATAATCATTAGCACTTTTCCTTGAAAAAACTATTACAGGTCAAAATAAGAAGTAATAATCTGAAGTTAATATAGCAATCCTATGCGATCTGCGAACATTCAGTTGCCCAGATACCCAACTTCTCAAAGAAGTCGGGTATCTGAGTGTTTGCAAATGATTTAGGCTTGCTATATATAGCGATTTTAAGTACTGCTGAATCAATGTATTAATCCTGTATAAGGGTCATTCACAAAAACTGCTTTTGATTATTTCACTAACATGGATAGTGGCATCCAAATTTATAATACGGTTAATTTATCAAAAGATCGTATAACATAAAGTAGTAAAACAAGGCATACAGGTACAACTCTGAAATGTCAGAACCTCGTTATGGTATTTGGGCACCTGTGGGTGGTAACTTTGGACCGCTTAATAGTCCTGATGAACCAATAGACGCAAGTTACGATCGCACTCGTTCCCTTGTCCTTGAAGCGGAACGTCTCGGATTTACCACAACCTTGGTAGCTCAGCATATTGCCAATCCAAGGGAGCTTGGATTTAGATCGACATGAAACTTGGACAGCCGCCGCAGCATTAGCTGACGCAACTGACAAAATAGAAATTATTGCAGCAATCAAGCCTTTACTTTTTCATCCTGCTGTCTTAGCAAAAATGGCATTAGGTATAGACGCTATTAGTCACGGACGTTTTGCCATAAACTTAGTGAGTGCTTGGTATCGTCCAGAAATGGAACGCACAAATATTCCTTTCCCACCCCATGATGAACGCTATCGTTATTCGACTGAGTGGCTTCGAGTGGTCAAGTTGCTATTGAGACTTTCATGCTGCAATTTCATCCTTTCTCAAGGGAGATGAATCGGTTTGCAGAGGAAATTATGCCGCGAGTCAAACGTTTGCAGCTCGTAGCATAACATAGGTAACTCAAATTGTTAAGTATTTTAAGCTCAGATGATATGAGACACGAGATCGGCTCCTGAAATAATAACTATTAACAAAAATAATTCATTAGATCGAGCAAAATCGATCTTCATTGGGGGTAAAATTTACAAAATATTCTTTTGTACTTTCTCCTATACTCTTGTGAGGTGTGAAATGAATAAGATTACAAAGTTTGTAGCGATCGCCCTAACTAGTGGTATGGCTTTTGCTATACCAGCAACTAGCTTTACCTCAGAAGCCAACGCACAACCATCATCAGCATCACCTACCCCAACGACTACATCCTCCCCTAAACCAACAACCTCCCCCACAACAAAACCTAGAAGTCGGAAAAAACCAAATGGTAAAAGGCCATCTGCTACACCCACTACTACCCCTACTCCTACTCCTACTTCCACAGTTTCACCACGGTAATTATGGGCTAGCTGCTAGTAACAGTCAACAGAACGATCGAGAAAAAGGTATCTAACTTTTTCTTGTGAATGAACTTGTAGCCTGTCCAATTGATAGATTAGGCTACAGTTTCTTATTCAGATAGTACTCAAACCGAGCAACATAAAAAGCTCCAACTTGTTTCGTGCTATGTTTATGAAAACCAAATTTCTCATAAATAGTGCAGAGTTTTGGGCGAGAAGCGTCGCAATCTAACCGCAGATACTTCAATCCTTGAGATTTTGACTTTTCAACTGCCCATTGCAAAAGGCGATAAGAAACAATACCACCAGAATAGCTACGTCTAACAGCAAGTTTATGAATAAAAGCTGATTCACCCTTCGGCACATCAGACCAAAATAATTCATCCTCAAGTTGATATTTAAGAGTTCCAACAGCCTGTTCTCTATCCCAAGCAAGATAAAACATCCCTGAATCTACATCTGGCTGAATTTTTTCTGGCATAACTTCATCACGACGCCAAAGACTCATACCTTGTGTATCAAGCCAAGATATTGCCTCTAGAAGGAGCTCGGAAACAAGATAAGTTTCTTCTGATTTTGCTTGCGTTATAACAAAATTCATCAGACGCTATGTTTATTGTGATAAAATACGGTTCATCGATAAGCATAAAGTTTTTCTATCAAAAAATCATAAAAGATGAATTGTTTACTAGTCCGTATAGGCGATCGCACAATTAACTGTAGCAAAATAATTCGTCAATGAATGTATTTAATACTCTCCAACCAGAGCAACGCAAAAACCTTATATTGCTCTTTGTACTGGGTATACTGTCTTGGGCTAGTCACAGTTCTCTCATAGCAACTTTACCTCTTTACATCAAAGATATAGGCGGTACACCGCAACAAATCGGTTTTGTTATGGGGGCATTTGCCCTTGGCGTAATTTTGACTCGTCCTTGGTTGGGAAAATTGGCAGATCGATACAGCCGAAAACTAGTAGTGATGATTGGCTTAGCGATCGCAACAATATCACCTCTGGGCTACTTTATCAACTCAATTCTGATATTATTTTGGATTAGAGCATTTCATGGAATTAGTATTGCTGCCTATAGTCAATCTTTACGCCATTCTCTGCGCTTTGCTACGGGTTTGGCACGAGATAGCTATGCTCTTGACGAAAAGTAGCTCGACTAACATCTTGCCGTAAAAAAGTTGACTTTATTAAATCACTAATATACAAATATAATACACTGAAAACTATGTTAATACAGCTGGCAGAATCTGACTCTCAAATATTAGAGTGTTTTCCTGTTATGCTCCAGTTACGTCCTTACCTCGAGCCAACTAAGTTTGTAGAGCAAGTTCGATACCAAATGAAAGAAGGATATAAACTTGCTTTTGTGCAAGTAGAAGGGCAAATTGTCGCGGTAACTGGATTTCGTATTTCCACTTGTTTGGCATCAGGAAAGTTTTTATATGTTGATGATTTAGTTGTTGATGAGTTAAAGCGATCGCACGGCTATGGTCAACAGTTATTTAGCTGGTTGATAGAATATGCAAAAAGTCATAATTGTGGACATTTAAGCCTTGATTCTGGTGTTCAGAGATTTGATGCTCACAGGTTTTATCTCATGCAACGCATGAACATTACAAGTCATCACTTTTCAATGGAATTATAACGTAATTACTCAACAATTTGTTCTGGTCGAAGTTGTACAATCAATGTACTCATAATAGGAGTTTTTTATGCCAAGCTTAAAGACTCTACAACCTGGTGATGAAGGAGTGCTTGAAACTTTCCTCTCTCAATATCCCGATACTTCGATGTTTTTGCGCTCTAATTTGCAAGCTGCAGGATTAGTAAACCAAGGCGCACGGTTTCAAGGTACTTATGTAGCTGCGATCGAAGATGAAGTTGTCACTGCAGTCGCAGCTCATTATTGGAACGGTATGATAGTAATCCAAGCCCCAATTCACCTTGAATCTGTTGTGCAGGAAGTTGTGAGTCAGTCAGGTAAAACTATTTCTGGAATTACGGGACCCACTCAACAGGTAGAAGCAGCTCGAGAAGTGTTGGGGCTAGCCAACAGACCAATTAGACTCAGCGAGAGCGAAATACTGTTCTCATTAGCACTGCAAGACCTACGTGTTCCTACAATGCTAACATCAGGACAAGTTCAATGTCGTCTACCACATCTTGAGGAATTGGAATTACTAACAGAGTGGTGTATTGCCTACAGTGTAGAAGCATTAGAACAAGTAAATACGCCTAGTTTGCACCAAAATTGCTATCGAACTATTGAGGCGCGTCAAGCGACGGCTACACATTGGGTTCTTGTAGCTGAGGAAACTCTTGTATCCTACTCAGCCTTCAATGCTTGTCTACCAGAGATTGTACAGATTGGCGGAGTTTGGACACCACCAAATTTACGTGGAAAAGGTTACGCTAAATGCGTAGTTGCAGGTTCTTTGATAAGCGCACAGTCTCAGAAAGTGAATCGTGCTGTGCTATTTACGTCTGAGCATAACATTGCAGCACAAGCGGTTTACCGAGGACTTGGCTTCCAACTTCTCCTAGAAAAGTATGGCTTATTGATATTTAAGGACGAGTCTGAATAAGTCTAGTGTCACTAAACTCCAGTAAAAAAGCATTAAATTCTAATATTTAAGCGAGAGTTAAAATTTCCACTCCTGAGTCTGTTACTGCAATAGTATGTTCAAACTGAGCGGAGAGTTTTTTGTCTTTGGTAATCACAGTCCAACGGTCAGGCATAAACTTGAGGTCGCAACTTCCTTCATTAAGCATTGGTTCAACAGTGAAAACCATTCCTGAACGCAATTTCAAACCTCTGCCTCGCTGACCGTAATGAGGAATTTGTGGCTCTGTATGAAACTCTCGTCCAACTCCATGTCCTACCATGTCTCGCACGACTGAAAATCCATTTGCCTCAGCATATTCTTGAATAGCTGCACCAATATCCCCTACTCTTGCCCCCGGTTTAATTTCAGCAATCCCTCGCATCATACATTCTTGAGTAACCTCAACTAATTTTCGGGCTGAGGCTGACGGATTACCAACCAAAAGCGTTTTAGAGGTGTCACCGTGGTAACCATCTAGAACTGGAGTCACATCAATATTAATGATGTCTCCGTTTTTGAGGATTTGTTTGCGATTGGGAATTCCATGACAAACAACTTCATTGACGCTAGTGCAAATTGAACGAGGAAAAGGAGGATGTCCGGAAGGTGCATAGCCAAGCTGGGCGCTAATTGCACCATGGGCTTGTGTCCAAAGTTCTGCTTCATCGTTTAATTCTTGCGTGCTGACCCCTGGTTGCACCAGTGGTTCGAGATGCTTGAGTAAATTGGCTGCAAGTTGCCCAACTGCTCTCATCTTCTCTAACTCTCTAGCTGAGAGCAAGACTAACCCGAGATGAGATGGTGGTTGCAAAAAATTTCCTGCTATTGAAAGACTTACGCGATCGCTCATAACCAAATTCTTTCTCCTTCATGCTATGCCTTGCTAGCACAGCATAGCATAGCTTGGCACGATTTAGTTTCTTGCTTGTATGCTAGGAATTAAGAAAACTCGTTAAAGCAGGTACTCAACAATGGGCGGAAAGACGGATTTAGAAAGAGTAGTCGCTTATGTTCCTCCTGAGTGGAAAAAGGAACTAGAAGAATGGGCTGAGGTGGAAGAACGCTCTGTTTCCTGGTTAGTTGCAAAATTAGTTGATAAGGCTTTACAAGAACGCCGTCAAAATCAGCAAAACTCTTCAGAAGTCATGAATATGCGATGAAAGTAGCTTTCCAAAACAACGAAAATAAAATACATATTTTCTCAATTTTTAATAAGATGCGAGATTTTACACAGCGTTTCCTAGTCTTCTAAGATATAAATTTATCTGCGTCCATCTGCGTCCATCTGCGGTTAACTCTTTCTTGCTGTACCTCACTAATGTGAGGAGCGCTATAGATACTTTTAAAAATTTGCGTGTTCTTTGAGCAGATCGCAGTATTAATAAATCTTTAGATATAGTACATATTTTCTATTTGCTGTCTACTTGCTTGTCGATCGCGAAGTTCTTGCAGACTATACTTTTGCAAAACTTGGTATGCTGCTTGATTTGCTTCAATCCAAACTTCTTGAATAGCTTCTGCTTCTACTGTATGGCAGGTAGAATCCATAGTAGGCACAGCAGCATCAACTCCTTCAATACACTTCAAAACATCCAAAACTGTAATCTTTTTTGGATCGCGTGCCAAAACATAACCTCCTTTCGACCCTCGTATACTTTTAATCAAACCTCCCGATCTCAAGGTTGCTAACAGTTGTTCTAAATAACGGTTTGGTATTTTTTGTAACGCTGCTATTTCTCGAATATGCAAACATTCGTTACTATGATAACGCTTCGCCAATGCTACCATGGCTAGAATTGCGTATTCAGATTTGTTAGAGAGTTTCATCGTACATAGCCTAAGAATGGCTGGTCAATCTCACTTTAATCAACTCTATTAATAAGAGCAAATATTTATTGCTATTAATTTGACAAATAAAATTTATCATTACGGCAAGTGCTACCTCAAAAGCGTGTGCTGAGTTTTGCCTACAGATCTGCTTGCTTTCCAATGTTACTCATGATAATGTTTACCTAACATTTAAACTACGATATAAAGATAAGTTTATCGGTGTTTAAGAGGTCAGTTGAGCGGCAGTAAAGCAATTTATAAGCAAGCGTACTTCTGCCTTCTAGTACTTAATCGCATTGATTGTCAGGAACTGCAAGATCCGTAACTTCTTTGAGGAGTCGGGGATCTGAGTAAATTTTTTATGTTGATTGTGAGAGAAACAATAGCTTGCATAATATTACGTATATAAACTATTCACAAACGTAAATTTAGGTATTATGGAGGCTGAAAATTGGCAGAGTCACAATTGAAATCTCAATCTATAGCAGCCTCTCAGAAATGGTGGGTCATGCTTGGTGTTGGTATCGGGGTGCTAATGTCAACTCTTGATGTAGGTATTATTAACGTAGCTTTGCCAACATTGGTTCAATTCTTCGATACTAGTTTTTCTAAAGCTCAATGGGCTGTATTGAGTTACCAGTTGATTAGCTCTAGTTTGGTTTTGGGTGCAACTCGTTTGGGCGATATATGGGGTAAGAAGTATCTCTACTTAGGAGGGCTTATCCTGTTTACTCTCAGCTCGCTATTATGTGGAATGGCATCAAGCATCGATTGGCTCATTGGCTTTCGATCGCTTCAGGGGTTGGGTTCGTTGTTCATTTCCGGTCTTGATGTGTCTGCTGCACCTCCTGAAGCCGTTGTGGCGGGATTTCAAGGAAGTTACCGCTTAGCTGCACTTTTACTGTGTGGTGCGGTAGCCATGACAGTTGTAGAGATGCGTCGTGGCAAGTCTTTACGTTAATCACAAGGAGTTCTACTATGGCAGGTAAATTAGAAGGAAAAGTAGCAATTGTAACTGGTGCATCAGCAGGAATTGGTGAAGCTACTGCTCTTGCCTTAGCAAGTGAAGGAGCACAAGTTGCGCTCGCAGCAAGGCGTGTCGAACGGTTAAAACCAGTAGCAGAACGTATCGAAAGCAATGGTGGGAAAGCTTTAATAATTGTTGCTGATGTTGCAAATGAAACACAAGCAATAGATATCGTACATAAAACAAAAGCAGAATTTGGTCGAATAGACATCTTAGTCAATAATGCAGGTGTGGCACTCGTAGGCGATATTGATGGTGCGAATACTGCCGACTGGCGGCGGATGTTTGATATCAATGTTTTAGGATTAATGTATGTGACTCATGCTGCTCTACCCATATTCAAGGCACAAGGTAGTGGTCATGTTGTTAATATCTCATCAGTAGCAGGTCGGACAGTACGAGCAGGTATTGGGGCATATAATGTCAGTAAATGGGGTGTCAATGCCTTTTCAGAAGCTTTGCGTCAAGAAGTCCACAAGCAAAATATCCGCGTTACCATCGTTGAACCTGGTATGGTAAACACGGAAATTAATGACTTTATTACCGATCCAATTGCTAAACAACGCAGCGAAGAACGGCGTAAATCAATCGTTCCTCTGGAAAGTGAAGATGTTGCTGTAGCGATCGTTTATGCCGTAACTCAGCCGCTACGAGTTAGCGTTAACGAAATTCTCATCCGACCCACCGATCAAGGGTGGTAAATCAAACCAGTAAATACCGAAGTTTTCAAGGTCTAGAACCACACTATGTTCTTGTGCTACGGGCGTCCTCGCCCGTACCAATCTCAATATAGAGATTAACCGAGCACTGTTAACAGTTTTAATACCAATTCTCCAAATGATTGCTACACACGATCCCCCTAAATCCCCCTTAATAAGGGGGACTTTAAAGACTTTCCCCCCTTAATAAGGGGGACTTTAAAGACTTTCCCCCCTTATTAAGGGGGGCTAGGGGGGATCTCGATCTGTTGCTTTAATACAGAGAATTGGTATAACAACGTTCTTCCACCACGCTATCCTTGGTTAATAGATGGTGTTGTTTTATGCTTGACTTTACAAAATACATGATAAACTAATAATTAGTATATCTAACTATTTGTGAGAACCCTGCACTAAAGTGACAAAAGCAGCCGTAATTCGCGAATATTACGCGCTCGCCTATTTGTCACTAAATAGTAAGAATACTAAATTTCTGGTTTTCTAAATTTAAGCTTAACTAACATGGCCTTAGAATGAGTGGGCTTGTAACGTCCAAATCCGATAAAGCTTCTTACTGCCTCGAAAACAAGGTTGTAGATATTTACAAAAGGAAGACACTGATGGGACAAAGTCACAGGGAACGTTTTGAAGAAGGCAAACTGAGATTTAATTCTTTTCAAATTCCATCCGCTCTGAAATCTTTTTTAAAGAATTTAAAAGAAGGGTTTATTTTTACTTATGATTTTTTGCCTATAAGATATGCTTTTGGGTTACAAATCATTATTTGTTTTATGGCAATGACTCATATTAACTTAATGCCAATTTTTACTCAAAAAATATTGTCTGGTAATGCAGAAACTATGGGATTACTTATGACAGCTTCAGCATTTGGTTCTATAGTTTCAGGTTTGTATCTTATTCTTCGTAAGCAAGTCATAGGATTAGAGAAAGTGATAACACGTTCTACGGTAATTTTAGGCTTGAGTTTGATGCTTTTTTCTCATTCTAAAAATCTAGAGATTTGTCTGGTTTTAATTTTTCTAGTAGGTATGAGTAATACTTTAACGCTAGCTGCAATTGGTAACTTTGTTCAATCAATTCTGATAACAGACAAGAAGGCGCTGTTGATGCACTTGCGTCTATTGGCATCACGCTCCTTCCTTTACTCAAACGAGATGACCTACCATTGAAAACATGAAGCTTCACTGGTCACTGGTCACTGGTCGCTGGTCACTGGTTACTGTCAACAGTTGCTTGAACTAAAGACTCGATCGCACTTTCGATCCGTTGCCATCCTGTTGGCGAACTAAAGTCAATTCCCAAGAATGTATTGCTGACTTTGGTTCGTAAAACAAGATAGACAATTCCCGCAATCAACACCGCAGCAATCGCTGGAATATCTTTATCTGGAGGAAAAGAACACTTTTGGTGGAGAAATTCCAGGCTTTCAGTTGCTACCCGATCTCGCACTGTTGCTAATTCATGAGTTAACTCATTACCTTCGAGTAACTCCCATCGCAGAATTTCTTGAGTAATTGGTCGTTTTTGCAAGTCATTTAAAAAGTGAGTCAAGAACAAAACCATCCAGTCAGCTAGCGATTCGGTATCTACATCTGTTTGTTTTCCAACTAATTCTTCAAGTGTAATCCAATAGTTACCTTCCTTACCAAAGGTTTGCAGCAGGGAGGGGAGATTCTCAAAATATCGATAAATTAAAACTTTATCGACCCCAGCTTCACGGGCGATCGCATTCACTCCCAATTGCTTAAAGCCTGATTCTGCCAAGAGTTTAGCAACTGCTGCTAGAATTCGTGCTTTCGTTTCTTCTTTATCTCGAGCCATGAATAATTCTCATCTACTTGTCACCATCTAGTGACTATGTTACATTGTCACTAGGCAGTGACTTTGGGAATTCAAGATGAACAAGATTTTTTTTGAGTTAGAGGTGTATTCCTTCCACATTGATTTTATGGGACACGTAAATAACATGGTCTATATTCAGTGGATGGAAGTTGGACGGACAAAACTACTCGAAGCCGTTGGGATGCCAATGCAGGAAATCTCACAGAAAGGGTTCGTTCCGGTACTGGTTCAAACAAATATTGCTTATAAATCGCCGCTTTTTTTAGGCGATCGCGTGCGGGTAGAGATGTGGATCTCTGAACTAAAAAATGCGTCTGCTATTATGCAGTTCCGCTTTTACAAAGAACAGGAAACGTTAGCTGCAGAGGGTTGGCAAAAAGGATTGTTTGTAGACAGAGACACAATGCGCCCAAGACGTTTGTATCCAGAAGAGCGCTCTTTGTTCCTACCTTACGTTCATTCAACAGTAGAAACTCCATCTACTAATTTGTTAACTAGTGTATCATAACAAACATTGACTCCCACCTAGTACGCGATCGCTTGTAGCAGCATGAATCGCTAATATGCAGCTAATAAATAGTCAATTTGAGGAAACCTGATGATGCATCTTGAAGGTATGTCTCGGAAGTTGTTGAGAATTTTATTAATTGGCAGCATTATTTCTACAGGTATTCATTTTACCGACAATTATCTCTTTATTGAAGAATATCCTCAACCAGACTGGATTACTGCTCCTTCAATATATCAATCATGGCTCATTCTGACAGTAGTAGGAATTATTGGTTACTGGTTGTACGAGTCCAGAAAGTTTTGGTTTGCTTACGTATGTCTTTTCATCTACTCATTCACAGGTTTAGCAAGCCCAGGACATTACCTTTATGGCACTTGGTTGCAGTTCTCGGCAAAGATGCATCTTTTTATCTGGATGGACGGGTTGAGTGGCTTTGCTATCTTGGGATTTACTGTCTGGTCGGCACTCATCCTCAAACCATGGCGGCAAGAACTTAACGTGACTGAATAATATAGAGGTTTTCACTTGAATGAAGTACAGATCTATCTGCATTCATCCGCTACAGGCTGCGGTTCTATAACTTTTTTAATGTATTGTACCTAATTGAAAACCGCTATATCCATCTTAGACTGATTCATAACAGATAAAAAGGGGATTGGGGATTGGTGAAAAGGGAATTTATTTCCTAGTCCCTAGTCCCCATTGCCCCTTATCCCCAAAGGGGGCCCCGAGTTCCCCAATCGCTATTTTGACCGACGTAAAAGTTTTAATATGTTTTTTCTATAAAGATCGGTATTTATATCCTGGTTATACAAGTTTTTCATGTTTTCCTAACTAGAAGTACTGAATTCATAAAAACCACAGATGATTACACTGACACCATACTCATAACCCAAAGTTCAGTTCAAAGTCGATCTTATATAACCTCAAATCGGGTCATATATATCAGTGTTCCTAGGATAACTTAGCGTAAAATTATTTACAATAAGTGTATTGATGACGGCAAAGGCGAGTCCTGTTGTGGTCTTACCAGTATTTCTAAGAGCTCTTGGATGTAAATGTAATACAGTTTTATAAAGCAGAGATGAAGATTACTAGCGTTCTTTTTGTCGATCCATCCGTAGATCGCTACGAAGTTTTACTGAAAAATGTCTTAGCGGGAATTCAAGCCATTGTTCTTGACCCCGCTCGAGATGGAGTAACACAAATTACTCAAGCACTTTCTCAATATGGTGAAGTGGAAAGTGTCCATATTGTTTCTCATGGCTCTTCAGGAACTCTTTATCTAGGCAACAGCGAACTTAGTCTTGGAACTCTAGAACTTTACGCCAATCAACTAAAGAATTGGTTTTCTCGAAGTTCTTATCTCTCTTATTCTCAATCTCCTACCCTTTATCTTTACGGTTGCCATGTAGCAGCGGGTGACGCAGGTACAGAATTTATTACTAAGTTACATCGCCTCACAGGAGCCAATATAGCTGCCTCTGCTAATCTGACTGGTAACGCAGTCTTGGGAGGTGATTGGAACCTAGAAGTCAATATTGGTAAGACTTCAAATCAATCATTGGCATTCTCTGTAGAGGCGATCGCAGCCTATCCGTCTGTACTGGTTGCGCCTACTCTCATTGACACCGATATTATTCTGAATCCAATCAATAATAATGCAGGTCAGCCAGTAGGGGCAGTTGGTACACCAATCTTCTCTCTAGTCACCCTTGGTGGTAATGTCTTTGACTCAGATAGCGGGACAACAGGGATTGCTATTGTAAACGCTAATACGATAAATGGTAATTTCTTTTACACTATCAATAATGGTGTTACGTGGACACCTTTAGGGGCTGTATCCGACAATAATTCCCTTTTGCTGGCAGCAAATGCCGTAACCCGCATTTATTACCAGCCTAATGCTAACTCCAGTGGTATCATTGATAACTTATTTACCTTTCGTGCTTGGGATCAAACTGTTGGTAGTGGAACCAATGCTGGTGTTGCAAATACGACAGTTAGCGGTAGTGATACTGCTTTCAGTAGTGAGGTTGACGTGGCTGCAATTACTGTCAATACCGTCAATAATGCTCCTACTCTCAGTAACACAAACGTTACTCTACTTGCGGTCAACGAAGATCCAGGCGAACTCATAGGGAACGTTGGTACGCTCGTTTCTACTTTAGTGAGCCTTGGTGGCAATGTTACCGATCCAGACCTCAATGCAGTCACAGGTATTGCTGTTACAGGTGCTAATACTACCAACGGCACTTGGTTTTATAGCATTGATGATGGTAATAGCTGGGCAAATTTAGGGGCTGTGTCTAACGGAGAAGCCCGCTTATTAGCAGCTGACGGTGGAACTCGTATTTATTTCCAACCCAGTCTTAATTTTAATGGTTCTGTTAGCCCTGCTTTGACCTTCCGTGCTTGGGACCAGACGGGTACTGTTAATAATGAAAATATCAATGGTAGTATTGGCAACGCTACTATTAGTGGTGGTTCTACTTCCTTTAGCAGTACGTCTGCTAATGCTGTCATTACCGTTAATCCTGTTAATGATGCTCCTACTCTCACTGAAGCCCAGGTTACTTTTCCAGCCATTAACAATAATGCAGGTGTACCTATAGGAGCAGTTGGGACTCCTGTTTCTTCTCTAGTCCGCCTTGGGGACAATGTTATCGATCCAGACGTTAATGCAGTTACAGGTATTGCTGTTATCAATGCTAACAACAGCAATGGCACTTGGTTCTACAGTTCTGATAATGGTACTAACTGGATACCTTTAGGATTGGTATCTGAGAATAACGCTCGTCTACTATCAGCTAATGCTAGTACTCGCCTGTACTTTCTTCCAAATGCTGGCTTTAACGGTCCTATTGATAATGTCTTAACCTTCCGTGCTTGGGATCAGACCGTTGGCACTAACGGTGGTAGTGCAGATACAGCACCCCCAGATAATGTTACCACTGCCGCCTTCAGCGGTAATACTAACAGCGTTACAATTACCGTTAATGCTGGTAACACTGCTCCTATCCTTAGCGATACTACTATTTCCTTAAGTATCAATGAAAATTCTGGAGTACCCACAGGAGCAGTTGGGACTCTTGTTTCTTCTTTAGTTGCTGTTGGTACTAATGTCACTGACCCAGACCTTAATGCTGTCACAGGTGTTGCGATCGCTGGTGCTAATACGACTAGCGGAAATTGGTTCTACAGCACGAATAATGGCGACACTTGGTCACCTTTAGGGGCTGTGTCTAATACTGAAGCTCGCTTACTAGCTGCTGATGGCATCACTCGTCTTTACTTCCAACCTATTTCCAACTTCAACGGCGTTATTAACGATGCGCTAACTATCCGTGCTTGGGACCAAACTAGTGGAACAAACGGCAGCACCGCAAACGCTACTGTAACGGGTGGGATCGCTGCTTTCAGCAGTACAACAGATACTGTTGCAATTACTGTTAACGGTGTTAATGATGCTCCTGTCCTGCTAGACACTGCCGTCACATTCTCTCCCGTTAGTCAAAATACGGGCGCACCTGTGGGAGCAGTTGGAACTCTTGTTTCCTCCTTAGTTAAGCTTGGTGTAAATGGAAACGTTACCGATTCTGATAGCAGTGTCACAGGTATTGCCATCACAAGTGCTAACACAACCAATGGAAGTTTCTACTACAGTATTGACAACGGTGTTAATTGGATACCTTTGGGAGTTGTATCTGACGCCAATGCTCGCTTAATAGCTGCTGACACCAACTCGCGCATTTACTTTCAACCTAATGCCAATTTCACTGGCACTATCGATAGTGCCTTGACTTTCCGTGCTTGGGACCAAAGTACTGGAACTAACGGCGGTACGGCAAACACCAGTGTCAATGGCACCACTACAGCTTTTAGCAGTGCAACTGACACTGCAACAATTACTGTTAATGCTGTGGGTGTTAATAATGCCCCTGTCCTGAGCGATATTAGCCTGAATCTCGCTACGGTTAATCAAAATGCAGGCGCACCTACAGGGGTAGTTGGTACTCTTGTTTCTTCCTTAGTTAGTCTTGGTAGTAATGTTACCGATCCAGACCTCAATGCGCTTACAGGTATTGCCATTACAAGTGCTAATACTGCTAATGGCAGTTTATTTTACAGCATTGATAATGGTAGTAACTGGATACCTTTGGGGTCTGTGTCCAACACAAACGCTCGCCTACTAGCAGCTAATCCCAATACCCGTATTTATTTCCAACCTAGCACTAACTTCACTGGCACTATCAATGATGTTTTAACCATCCGCGCTTGGGATCAAACTACTGGTGTTAATGGCAACGTTACGGATACAACAGTTAACGGTGGAATTACAAGCTTCAGCAGTGCCACTGATACAGTAGCGATTACTATTAATAGCAACAACACTGGCAACAATACTGCTAACAATGCTGGCAATAATGCTTTTGTTCTTAAACAACTATCTAACAATCTTTTCCAGTTGAACGATACTTCTGGTAGCGCTCGACCAAAGCTAGAAGTTGCTCTCGCGGGACGCAATTCTCAGTCAGTCAATGAACTGGGTGTATTTTTTGTTGATGATGACCAAGGAACAATTAATGGAATTGCTCCTGGTACAGACAATTATGCTCAAGCAGCGATTTCAAGAGCTACCACTATTTTCTCTGCGATCGCTAAAGTTCCTAACGGTTTTAGTACTGACATAAAACGACTACTGGAATTTAATTCAGGATCGCGCTTGCAATTCTTCTTAGTAAGGAATAGTAGTGTTGATGCCGTGCAAGCTGGTTTAACTCCTCTAAGTGATGTACTCTTTCCCAATTCTTCAAACCAAAAAGTTGTAGACTCAGGCAATGGCGAGTTTACATTATCTTGGAACGCCGGAGCGAATAGCAGTGCTTCTAGCTTCCAAGATTTGGAAGTCAAGATTAAAGCAACAAATCAACCCTTACCCTTGGGTAGCGGTATTCAAGGAAATCCTTCTGGAGAAATCATCGATTTGCGTAATGTGTCTACTCAGGTGAGAGCAGAATTTACTGCAAACCGAGAAGCACTCTTTGACAATGTAATTGGCTTCTACCGCATCGCTGATGTCAATGGTGGTATTGATACAGATGGCAATGGGACTATAGATTTCCGTCCCGGAGATGCAGGGTATACTCAGGCTGCAGTGAGAGGACGTGTCGCAGGACTTGACTTGACAACAAGCAATCAAGGTACTACCACATTTACAGGCACTCTTAGCCCTAATTCACTGTTTGCACCATTCATGATTGTTAATGGTAAACCGGAGGCAGTTCTAGACAATATTCCAAATAATGACCCAACAGCGTATTTCGCCTTCTTAGGAGCTAACACCGATAAAGCCGATCATATTCGCTTATTAAGCAATAACACCTTTGGCTTTGAGGATTTACCAGGTAATGGCGATCGCGATTACAATGACATGATTGTCAGAGTTAATTTGAGTATTGCTTAACGCATCCAGAACACAGAGATTGGGGAACTCAGCGTTCCCCTTTCAGATTCAGTAATCTTTTGATGGAAAGCGAGTAATGTGCTGACGCTCCAGATACTGGTTAATCCCAAGCAGAATTTTTTATCTCCTTGGATAGTAGGGATAATAGTTCCGATCGCGATCGCGGCGATTGTAATCCCTACCACCACGATAGTAGCGATCGCGATCTGGATATCGGCGGTTGAGCCTTCTTTCGTCTCTCCTCAAACGACGCATCTCTCGGCGAATTTCTCGGCGGCGGTTGCGAATTTCTTCTCGGTTTCGATAGTAATCGTCCCTGTCTGCTATGAGTACTGAGTTACGTCTAGTACCAATAATTTTCTGTTCTAATCCAAGAGTTTGTGAGTTAGACAGAACTGCAATAGCGGTAGGAGGCGTAAAAATAGAAAGCAAAGGAGCTGCTATTAAAGGTAAGCTGATTTTGAATAGAAGTGTTCGGTTCATACTCTTTACCTCTGGTTTTTGCCCAAGTCAATCTTCAAAGTGCAACACTAGCTTTTGAAGTTGTTTCAATACGTTAGCAAGGAAACATCAACAATCGAATCTGTCGCCCCATATCGCTATTGTACCGATTTTCTAACAGATGGACTCAGGCTAAGTGTTAAAGATATATTTACTTGAGACTAAAAAAGATGTATTCAAAGTACTCTTAGATAAGTATCTTTATTAGAAAATTTTATCTTCATTTCTCAATATACGACTCCTGCTCTTAAGCGGAGCGGAAGTTATATATAGCAATTTCCTCTTCCGTGAGGTACTCTAAGGAAGAATTAACCGTAGCCTGTAGTGGATGGACGCAGATAAATTTGTACCTCAGCAGACTAGGAAACGCTATATAGTTAACCCAACATATATTTATTTTTCAGGAAGCACCGTCTAAGTGGAAGTAAAGTGCCTCCTTTAACGTGTCTTTCTAGCTAATTTTTTAAGTCTGTTAATAGTATATCCAGCAGGAACGAGGTGCTGAACTACATTACTAAACAAACCACTGTGGCTTCCTAAACCGCGTACAATTGCTACAACTCCATGTGGATGATTGAGTTAAGTAGTGCTCCATTCAGATAGAGGTCGATTGTGTCAAAGCTTGTTAAACTGTAAGGACTATAGGCAAGATGGTTTTTTCTATGAGCAAACGTCCTATTCTGGGTTCATCTATCGAGCAGGAAAATAACGTAGAAAAAGATGACTTGCCACCCCTGACGTTTGAAACCATCCAGAGAGCCAGAGAAGGACTTGCAATGTCTCGCAATCCGGCGATTCGTAAGGCAATTCAAAAAGCACTAAAGCGAGTGACAGTTATTAGTGAGGGAGGTTCTGAATCTAGAGCCAGTGGTACTACTCGTCGTTTTGTTCTGCGGGCGTTTATTCAAACACTTTTTAAAGTTAAGGTTGAAAATTTGGAACGCCTTCCCCATGGTGCTGCGGTGCTTGCTGCCAATCACCTCAATCACATCGACCCTTTTCTATTGCTGTCTCAAATTCCTCCATCACCCTACTATTACATTTTTGGTGACGCACGCACGCTCCATAACAAATGGTGGAAGCGTCAAATTTTGAATTTTGCAGGTGGTGTCATACCTTTAGAACGGCGGTGGAAGGAAGAGATGGCAGCGATTGAGGGTGCTAAAGTAGGAAGAGAGGATTTGCACGATCTCGCCGGGGATAAATGCGATCGCCCAATCATCGGCAGTGCTAAAGTAGGAAGAGAGGATTTGCACGATCTCGCTCAAGCGATCGAACAAGATGTGCCGCCAGGAAATTCGATTCCAGTACTGCGACAAATTAACAGTACGATTCAGGCAATTTTTGCTCAGAACAACGGTATCCTCTTGTTTGCAGAAGGACGATTGGGAACACATGAGGGAAAACTGCACTTACCCCTAAAACAAGGTGCTGTCATTTACGCCTTGAAAGCAGGAGTACCAATTGTACCAGTTGGACTGATTGGGACAAAAAATCTCTATCTAGGAAAAGAGTTAACCATACGATTCGGCGAACCTTTGTACTTTCCCCAATCCAATCGACCAACACGACAGGAAGTGAGCACAGCCTTAGAAGCATTGCAGCACGCATTAATTTCCCTCTTACCACAAAACTATCAAGAGCCAGAAGGTTTAAAGCTCTTCCATCATTTCCTCAATCAAATGTTGTGCTAGAGTTCTCATTCCTCCATTCTGTTTTTGATAGTTGCAAGTCACTGCAAATACAGTAGTATCGGAATAATTTAAAGTTTTTGTTGAGCGAAGGTGGATTTATGTTCCCAGAAATTCCTGCTCAGCTTGCTTTTTCTTCTTCAGTTCTATATTTAGCCACAATAATATCATTACTATCATATTGGGAATAGTTAGCTGGCGCTGGTGGAAACAAAAGAACGCTTACAAATCTCTCCAGTCACTCCCCTCTCCGTCCAAACACTGGCTGTTAGGAAATGCCTCTCAAGTATTAGCAGCCGTCAAACAGAAAAAATACTTTCAATTATTGTTTGAATATACTGTAAGGCTAACAACTGTTCTTTTTCGGAATGGTTTTACAGCATTTGTAGGGGCGCAATGTCTTGCGCCCCTATGATTGTAGACAATTGTTGGAAAGTCAGTTTCCAAACCGTTTTTGGTATACTTTTAATCATTAAACTCTACCTTTAGGAGGATACTATATGCTCTCCTATCTACTAATGTTTTATACAATTTACTAAAGTTAAGAACAGGTTAAAAATAATTAGAACACTTATAAAAAGAGTATTAAACTTATGGAACAACCTAGTAAACACAAAGATATCGAAAGTTTTCTTTGCCCTCGCGCTAGCTATCGTGGTAAACTTACGCCTCAGCAATTGGTGTTTAACGCTAATCTACAGGAATTTTCTCATAAAGTTAGCTATATTGCAAGTCTACAGACGGGCGGAAAACTCAAGCCAAATGAAGCTTACGAACAGATTAAAGCTCTTTGGAAACAGTTAAAACGTAGTAAAAAAGAACTTGGGATCGGAAACGAACTCTCACATATTCGACCAGACTTACCAGATGAAAGTTGATTGTCCTATTATGCTTTCTTTCTCTGCTGATTGCTGCTGCTGGAATTCGGGGAACTCCTAGCGTTTTCATAGTTCCCCCAATTCTTCACGTACACTCGCAGTCGTCTCACGACTTGCAGCATCAAAACAAACGTGAGCGTGAAAACCAGTGATTTCAATAATATTTTCTTCGATCGCTATTAGCTCTACTTTTTGCTTTCAATGTCTAACATAATCGTAATCCCCCACGACGAGCGCAAAATTCCTCAGTTATAGTTGCAATAACCTTTTTATGCTCTTGGCAAAAGTTGCGAATGATTAAGAGGCATATATATATAGTGAATAGGAAGAAATTAAACTTAGATTTCGGGGAATTATGAATTTGGACGGACAACACTCAGTAAAAGCATGGCAGTTCCAAGGTGTGCTGCTCGAATCGTATCACTATGTCCCCGGTCCTTCATACACGCTCTTGCCCCACTTACACGAGGAGTATCAGTTCACTCTCAGCTTAACGCATACTGGGGAGTATTACTATCGAGGCACGAGTCATCCACATCCAGTTGGAAGTCTGAGTATAATTCATCCCGGCGAGGTACACTCCACGTGTCCTCCTGCTATCCGCTATGCTCCTAGGCAGTTTCGAGTGATGTACGTTCCTTGCGCTACGCTCAAACAAGCGGCAGTAGAAGTAGTAGGGCGCGAAATTAGCTTGCCGTTCTTTTCAATGCCAACAATTTCAGACCGAAACCTCGCTGCCCAGTTCTTAAGTCTCCACCAAACCCTTGAAGGGAATACTTCTCAACTTGAATCGGAATCACAACTTTTGCTCGCGCTGATACAACTGATTGTAAGTTATGGCGTAGACTATACCCTGCCATCTGCTTCTAGAGTAACACGTACCGTTATCAGGCGCGTTCGGGAGTACCTTCAGGAAAATTATTCCCAAAACGTCTCACTTGCAGAACTGGCAAGCCTTGCAGACCTAAGCCCCTTCCATTTGATCCGCATCTTTACCAAAGAAGTAGGGCTGACCCCCCATGCTTACCAGACACAGGTGAGGATTGGACGAGCCAAAAGCCTGTTAGCTAAAGGTTTACCCCCTGTTCAGGTAGCGATCGCTCTCGGTTTTTATGACCAAAGCCACTTTGGGAAACACTTCAAACAGCTAGTTGGAGTGACGCCAAGAAGGTATCAAGCAATCGCAATAATTTCCTAGACAACATTGGTTGACCCAGGTAAACTCTGTTGCAGGAAGCAACAAAAGCCTAAAACGTTAATAATCTGAAGGTGGTATGACAAAAAATCTTGACGGCTCTAAGGAAAGCGTAACAAACTCTCTTACCCGACGGCAGGTAGTGGTTGGAAGCACAGCCTTAGCGGGACTAGCAGCAGCGAGTACTTCCAGTTTCTCGCAGGAAGCAACACCGCAAACGGCACAAGCACAAACAACTTCGAGTGCAAAAGGTGGCAAGCTTTCTGGTCGAGTCGCTCCGATCGCTGGTGCAGCACGTGGAATCGGGCGTGCAACTGCTTTGGTGCTTGCACGTGAGGGAGCAGACATTGTTGCGATCGACATTGCCGATCCGAAAGCATTAGAGAACACCCTTGGTTATTCCCTAGCCACAACCCAAGACCTTATAGAAACAGAGCGTCTTGTCAAAGCATTGGGGCAACGCTGTCTTACCATCAAAGCAGATGTTCGCAATATGGCGCTCTTAAGGCAAGCGGTAGAGCGCACTATCAACGAGCTAGGCAAACTAGACATTTTGGTCGCCAATGCTGGTATCCTACCCCGTATGCCACTTGATAAGGTCACCGATAAGGTTTGGGATGACACTATCGGCATCAATCTTACCGGAGTCGGTAACGCAATCCGTGCGGTTGCTCCTCATATGATCGAGCGCAAAAGCGGAAGGATTGTCGCCATTGCCTCAGCTCACGCTCGCTATGGTGCCCACCAGCGACACGTCTACACAGCGAGCAAGTGGGGCGTCATCGGGCTGGTGAAGTCAGTAGCGCTGGAACTCTCCGAGCATATGATTACTGTTAACGCTGTCTCACCTGGTTTTATCCGCACTGGAATGACAGAGAATGCCGAGACATTCCGTCGCTTGAGACCCGATTTGGCAAACCCAACCTACAAAGATGTCGCCTCCGTGATTGTCAAGCAACGTCAAGAAGAAAACCTACTACCGATCGCGCTCTTAGAGCCGGAGGACGTGGCAAATGGCGTACTTTACCTCGTCTCGGATGAGGCAAGGTATATTACTGGGGTGGCGCTTGATATTACGGCTGGTGAAAACGCTCACTACACTGCTTAAAAAGCGAGCGGCGTCACCAATTAAGCATTTTGTAGCACTCTTTTGGCAGCACAGAGAGTAGATTGGGCGATAAGCTGGGTACGGCTTGCGCTTCGCGAACGCCTTTTTTGTATTTATGTTATCTTTTTTCTCTTTTGAATCCACCTTTCTCCACTCAGCAACGCAATTCCCAATGTGAATGAATGTGTATCGGATAACTCAAAATGTCTATCTCTAACAATAACAAAGCTGGGAAATGACGAATTATTTTCGCTCTCACATCGACTTAATGCCTGCTTATAGTCCTAGCGAGCAGATCGAACTCAATACCAAGATTATTAAACTTAACAGTAATGAGAACCCTTATCCTCCATCTCCTAAAGTTATGGAAGTGCTACACAACTTCAGTGGGGAGTTATTGCGACGATATCCAAATGCCTTTGCACAGGAGTTTCAACAAGCAGCAAGTCAAGCTTTAGGAGTTCCGGTTGATTGGATTATTGCTGGAAATGGAAGTGATGAACTGTTGAACGTTGTGATGCGAGCTTGTGCAGAACCTGGGCGGAAGGTAGTCTATCCAGTACCAACGTATATGCTGTATCGTACTTTAACCCAAATACAAGCTGCAGAAAGTGTTGAAATTCCTTACAGTGAGGACTATCGCTTACCCCTTGAGGAACTGATTGCTGTCAACGGCTCTGTAACATTTATTGCATCACCTAACAGCCCTTCAGGGCATATGGTTCCAATAGAGGATCTCCGAAAACTTGCAACTCATCTGTCAGGGATTTTAGTTATTGATGAAGCTTATGTAGATTTTGCTGAAGAAAATGCCTTAGACTTAACTCAGGAATTTGAGAATGTTATCTCTCTCCGAACCCTTTCCAAAGGTTACTCATTGGCAGGTTTGCGATTGGGATTTGCGATCGCAAACCCTAAGTTGCTTGGTGCTTTGTATAAGGTAAAGGATAGCTATAACGTTGATGCGATCGCAATAGCAGTTGGTGCGGCAGCAATGAATGACCAAGCTTATAAAAATGCTTGTATAGAAAAGATTAAAGCATCGCGAAAAAAGCTAGCAATAGAGTTGAAACAATTGGGTTTTCGTGTTTGGGACTCTCACACAAATTTCTTACTAGTGCAACCAAGAGAAGGTAATGCAGAAGAACTGTCTCAAAAGTTAAAAGAACGTCAGATTTTAGTGCGTTATTTCAAACAGCCAAGATTGGATGATAAATTACGTATCGCTATTGGTACTGATGAGCAAAATCAAATCCTCATAGAAACGCTGATTTCTCTTATCAAATAGAGTACTAGTGGTAATAGCTATCACTAGATCTAAAGAGCAGAGATTTTTTGAGTCATCCTTGAAGCAGGGACACGTATTATCTAAACAGATGTGGGAGTATGCGCGGTCTACACTGCTTCAATATTTGCCGCCCAATTATGGCTGAGGTACTTCTTCGTCGTTATGTTATGTTGAGATTTTAGATTTTAGCTCAATGTCAGATACCTTTATTTAATCAGACTTTTAATATCCTCTCGCTTTTTTGCAAAATAGTTGGTGACTTCTGCGGGACTAAGCGGTATCACAGTTGTTTCAGATCGAATGGGTTGTAACAAAGCGCTATGACTGCATTGAAAACTGTTTGCCTTTCTATATACTAATGCAGAATTCATACCAGGTATACGAAAATAATCACCTATTTGTAACTCTTGGAAAGTCATAAAAAAATCAAGACTTAACAACAATTTATATTATAGGACTCATATTTGATTTTTGAAATGTACGTAGGTAGGTAGGGCTAAAGCCTACCAAAAGCCTTACATGGTGGGCTTTAGCCCTACCTACAATACTTAAAATTTTTTATCAATCATTTATGATTCCTATATCACTATAATGATAGTCGGCGCTTACTCAAGGAGCGTGCAATTTTAGATAATTTAAGGATGCGCGAATAACCTATCCAAACTATTTTTGGAGTCCCTGCTGAAAGGTTTTGATGGCATCCACATGATTCACCATATTGATGCAACGCAACAGCAAATCTAGATCGATCCCTTTTATCTCCTCACTACTAAAAACTTTTTCATAGTTAAGTGTGTTGCCCTCACCCCGCAAGTGGTAAATTTCTAACACACCATCTTCCCAGAACCATACTTCTTTTATTTTCAGTCGCTTGTATGCCTCCAGTTTGTCGATACCGCCACTGGTAAATACAACTTCGATCGCCAAATCGGGACGCAATCGACCTGGAGCAAGTTTATATGATTCATCTGCCTCTCGCTTGACAGCACCCACTTCACTTTCTAAAGTCATTGAGCCAGTTGGAGTAAAGTCAAACCCTGCCATGAGCAAATACACTTCTATCAATGCAGCAATTCTCTTCTTAACAGTTTCGTGAGGTTCTCCTGGCATTCTTCGTATCTCCAAAACACCATCCAGGAAAGAAAGCCGATATCCTGGGCGGTCTAACAATTGCTCAACTGCTTTGAACTCTCTCCAAGTCAGTTCCTCAAACAAAAGGGGCGATTCTTTTTTGAGTGTTGCGATCGCTGCTGGGGTCATTTAAGTTCGCAATCTATTTTTAGATTAGAAATAGTAGTTTGGATGTCAATTTTTTCATCTTAACTTATTTTTGAAGCTATAGAACTGTTTGACGTAACTCCGGAAACACTTTAGACATCTTACTTAACAAATAATCTCCATAGGTTCCGCGAAAAGCATGAACGCTAGCCTTATCCCAACGTTCATTTTTCTCATCGCTCGCCATTACTCCTTTAAGTTCAATTGGTTTTACTTCCACATTAAAATTAGGCTCGAAGAAGAATGGGAACGACAAACGATCGCGCCCCGACAAATTCAGTACATGATGGACACAAATAATTTAGTTGAGCAACGGGCATAAATTCTATGCCCAATGCCTAATGCCCTAACTCAATCTCAGCGTACATTCTAAAATCAATTTTTGATTGACTTGGGAATAGGGCTGAATTTCCAAAGCAAGACGAAATGCTCTAATCGCTTCAGAATACTGCCCCAATGCGGCGTAACATAAGCCCATACCATGAAGTGCGCCAAAATGCACGGGGTTGATCTGAACAACCATCTGACAGTCTGATAAAGATTTTTGGTACTGACCGTTGATGTAGTAAAGAAAACCACGGCGATTCCAAGCCTCTGCAAAATCTGGTTGATCGTGAATGAGTTCTGTGAGAATTGTTTCGGCTTGATTCATTTCTCCCGCGTCCACTAGCTGTTGGCTGCGTTCGATGACTTCTAGCCCGTGAATCCCCTTTTGCTGAAACCAAATCCGCCAGAGTTTTTTGGTCGCCTCATCACGAACGGTCTCATCAGAATTTTTCAAATCTTCAAGTAAGTAATTGATAAATAAAGAATCCATGAATTCGCGGTCGGTAATAGTAGCTTTGGATCAAATTTCGCACATTGTTATCGAATTAGTCACCCTTGAAGTTACTAGAAGAATAAAGTGTAAAATAATATTTTTTTGAAGAAATTTGTAAAATTCTCCAAAATTTTACATGAAATAGCTGTTTTTCCCCCTTTATCCTTTATCCTTCATGCTTTTCTGTAGTCTCCAATACGATATAATGGCGAATTCAATCTTTAGAGTGAATAGCGATTGGTCAATAGTATCCCACATTTTTTTCAATTGGAATGTGCTGCTAGTTGCGATCGCTCGCTAATCGCTAAGAATTGAGCGCAAAAACACGAAAACTAACGACTATGCCAAAGCAAAACAGCATCTACAGGCATATTGTTCTCACTTCCCATCCCAGTCGCTTTGGTCCCAAACCAATTCCTATCGAGTGGGGAGAAGTCGATCCCATGCAAAGGGGTCCGGTAATAGCCACCCTAACCCAGCAAGCACACCGTAACGTTATTGGAACTCATTCTGGTGGTTACGCGGTGTACAGGGCATTAGCAGTAGCAAGCGGAGCACTTCAATCAGATCGCAGGGCAGATCTCACTAACACATCTCCAGTAGAGCACATTGGACCGCATCCAAGCTGGTTCGATCCAGATAAAATTGTCTCTCTTGACCCATTTGGCGCAGATGTTAGTGATGTTTTTGCGTCCTACTACACTCAGGGGTATGATATACGTCCAACGATTGCTATCACTAAGGCTCATATCAACATACCAGAACTACAAGAAGCAGTCTCTAATGGGCGCTTGCAAGTTGATGGCAAAATAATGAAATCTAATGGCGATTTGGTTGTAACCAAAGCAGCAATTGAGCCAGTTTGGTATTTACCAGGGATTGCCAAGCGCTTCCACATTTCAGAGGGAGAATTGCGACGCGCTTTATTTGAACAAACGGGGGGTATGTTTCCCGAATTGGTGACTCGATCCGATCTGGAAGTCTTTTTACCACCTATTGGAGGTATTACTGTATACATTGTAGGAGATGTGGCTGCAATTGACGATCCCAATAAACCTTTAACAGTTAGAGTCCACGACGAATGCAATGGTTCTGACGTATTTGGTTCAGATATTTGTACTTGTCGTCCTTATTTAGTCCACGGAATAGAAGTTTGTATCCAAACAGCACAAGAAGGTGGCGCTGGTATCATTGTTTACTGTCGAAAGGAAGGACGTGCTTTAGGAGAAGTTACAAAATTTCTGGTATACAATGCACGCAAGCGTCAAGAAGGCGGCGATCGCGCTGATGCCTACTTCAGTCGAACTGAGTGTGTGGCAGGCGTTCAAGATATGCGGTTTCAAGAACTGATGCCGGATGTGTTGCATTGGTTGGGTGTAACTCGTATCAATCGCTTGGTGTCAATGAGTAATATGAAATACAACGCTATCACTCAAGCCGGAATTGAGGTATTGGAACGGGTTCCCATTCCAGAGGAGTTGATTCCTCAAGATGCGCGAGTCGAAATAGAAGCTAAAAAAGCAGCTGGCTACTATACCACGTCTGAGGTATTAGATGCAGATGGTTTGGCATCTGTTCAAGGACGTTCTTTGGAAGGCTAGGGACTAGGGACACCGGGACTAGGGCGTAGGAATTCTCCAATCCCTAGTCCCCAATCCCCAATCCCAGTAATTTAGGGTGTATCGCAGGAAGAAAAAAATGGAGAGAAAAACTGTAGAGGCGTTGAGTTCCCAAAGGAAGGATGAAAGGGAGTTAGTTGATTATCTGCGATCGCCTACTGCTATTCGAGAACGGTGCGGTCAGTTATACAAACGAGTTATTGAAGGTAACTCGCGTCACTTCAATTGCGATTTGTCTCAATTAGAACGAGTAGCTGATTATACGATTCAGGTGATACGGGAGGAATATCCGAATTTAGAAATTCCTTTTCACAGCCGTTGGCGACATTTTGAGGTAGGGGGCGTACCTCGTCTGTTATTTTTGGATGAGAGGTTAGCAGGACTCACTCCTTTAGAGAAAGCTATTGCCAAGTTTGATTTGGCCATTATCAGTGTTTTACTGGATGCAGGAGCTGGAAAAAGTTGGTATTATAACGAGCCAGAAACGCAACTTCGTTTTAAACGTTCCGAAGGGTTGGCTGTTGCAAGTTTTCAAATGTTTTGTGCGGGAACGTTTGCAAGCGATGGTCGCACAACGCCTTTACAAGTGAATGCCGATCATTTACAAGCATTAACTGAAGAGGAATTAACACAAGGGTTCGGCGTTAGCAAGGAAAATCCCTTAGTGGGAATTCCTGGGCGTTTGAAGTTATTACAAAAATTAGGTTGTTCTTTAGTTTCTTCACCCGATGTATTTGGAGAACGAGATCCCCGTCCGGGTAATTTAGTAAGATACTTAATGACAAAAACTCGTAATAATCAGTTAGATGCAACTACAGTATTGAGTGCAGTTCTAGAAGGATTGAGTGATATCTGGTCTGGACGAATTGAAGTTGCAGGAATTAACTTGGGGGATGTCTGGTTTCACCCAGATGTCGTTGATGATGGTTTAGTGCCATTTCACAAATTGTCCCAATGGTTAACCTATTCCTTGTTAGAACCTCTAGAAGAACTCGGTTTAGAAATAACTGGTTTGGATGCCCTAACTGGATTGGCAGAATATCGCAATGGAGGGTTATGCCTTGATTTAGGGCTGATAAACGTCAAAAACCAAGATATTTTGCTCGAGCCTTACCCAGTTTCTTCAGAAGCGATCGTAGAATGGCGTGCTTTGACTGTAATACTTTTAGACTGCATTGCTGCCATGATTCGCGAAAAGTTGGGTATGAATGCTGAAGAATTGCCATTGGTGAAAATTTTACAAGGTGGAACTTGGACAGCAGGACGAAAAATTGCTGCCGAACTCCGAAAAGGTGCTATTCCTCCCATCCAAATAGAAAGTGATGGTACGGTGTTTTAACAGTGACCACCTGACCAGTGACCACCTGACCAGTGACCACCTGACCAGTGACCACCTGACCAGTGACCACCTGACCAGTGACCGGTAACTAGGTTTACAACTATTGGTCAAAATTCTATGCCCAATCCCCAATCCCCAATCCCTAATCCCCAATCCCTAATATGCACGATCGAATCACAATAATTAATCATCCATTAATTCAGCACAAACTAACGTTGATGCGTAAAGCTGAAACGAGTACGGCAAAATTTAGATCTCTTTTGAAAGAAATTAGCTTGTTGCTAGCTTATGAAGTCACTCGCGATTTACCTTTAAAGGACGAATTTATTAAAACACCTCTAGCGCCGATGAATGCGCCAATCCTTGCGCCGGAAAAAAAATTGGTGATTATTTCTATCCAACGCGCAGGTCAAGGAATTTTAGACGGAATGTTAGAACTGATACCCACTGCAAGAGTTGGGCATATCGGATTGTATCGCGACCCCAAAACCTTAATTCCTATTGAGTACTATTTTAAGGTTCCTCAAGATGTGGACAAACGAGATGTGTTGGTTATCGATCCGATGTTGGCTACTGGTAACACAGCAGTGGCAGCTGTGGAACGAATAAAATCAACCAATCCATTATCTATTAAGTTTATTTGCATACTTGCTGCACCGGAAGGTCTAAAGCATTTTACAGAGTATCATCCAGATGTACCTATTTATACTGTAGCTGTAGATGAGTATCTTGATGAGAACGGGTACATCATACCAGGCTTGGGAGATGCAGGAGATAGGTTATTTGGAACAAAGTAGCTTTCTTTTGAGCTATTAGGGATGTCCAAGAAATAAATTATCCATCTTGTGGGACGGGCTTCTAGCCCGTTCTTTATTAATGACGGGCTAGAAGCCCGTCCCACAAGAAAAAGTTGGTTATTTTTTTATTTGGAAGTCCCTTAACCCTTATCCACCATAAGACATTTCTGAAAAAGATGTAAGGGCGCAAGGTCGCCGCGCCCCTACCAATGACGAATGACTAACGACGATCCTCACTAGTTAACTTTAATTGTGCTGACTTACTTAGCTATCAGCAATTTTAGTAAAATTACTACTACCTGAAATAAATAAAAACAGCTACTCTATTAATATTTAAGCAGCTGCAAAACATCAAGGCTGCTGTGTTAAGGGAAGCGAAAGGATGAGAGACTGGATTAAAAGAACGGTAATCTGTATCTTGTTATTGTGCAGCATATTGTTAGAGGGGAACTATGCAGAGGCTAACCAACTTTCTGGTGTTTATATGCAGTCAATCAATACAATACCAGTTGTTGACAAGTTAGCTAATACTGACAATCCGGTTAAAGAGGTCAAAATAGAAGATTTTCGACGATATCACGAGATAGTTAAGAATACAGATAAGATAAACGGTCTCTTTACCCTGTATCGCCATCTAGAGTCCGAACGAATATATTTGGAAATTAAACCCGAACAGCTAGATAAAAATTTCTTGGGTGTCGTCACGCTAGAATCTGGCATCGGAGAAAGCGGTATTTATAGTGGGTTACCTTTACAGGATTTTCTCTTTTACTTCCGTCACATAAACAACAATTTACATTTTGTGATTCGGAATGTTAAATTCCGCACAGAATCAAATGAACCAGAATTGCGATCGCTTGCTCGTTCTTTCAGCGATTCAGTTCTTTACTCGCTTCAAATAGTTTGTATCGACCCATACAGTAAAAATATTCTTGTTAGTTTAAACGACTTCCTTATGCAGGATTTTCCTGGCTTAACTTCTTTATTGAAATATTCTTTGCAAGCGGATTATCATTTGGATGAACATAAGTCTTATTTTGGCAATATTAACAGCTTTCCTGAAAACGTAGAGATTGAGTCTATTTATGGTTTTTCATCGCCTGAAGGTGCATATTTAGTTACCGTACCTGACAGTAGAGCACTGAGTTTGAAAGTACATTATAGTTTTTCGCAACTACCTGAAAATAACGGTTATGTCCCCAGACTAGCAGACGATCGAGTAGGATATTTTATAACTGCTTTCCAAAACTTCTCCAGACATCAAGGGAAAGAGATGTTTGTCCGTTACATCAATCGTTGGCATCTCGAACCATCCGATAGTAACACTCAAATCTCCCCACCGAAAAAGCCAATTGTATTTTGGATTGAAAATGCAGTCCCTTTGGAATATCGCGATGCGATTGCTGAAGGCATTCTCATGTGGAACAAAGCTTTTGAAAAAGCTGGATTCCAAAATGCTCTTGAAGTATGGCAAATGCCAGATGATGCTGAGTGGCATCCAGCCGATGTACGCTACAACACCATTCGCTGGTTTAATTCTCTAGATGCAGGTTTTGCTAGAGGACCAGTGCGAGTGAATCCATTTACTGGCGAAATATTGGATGCAGATATCATTGTCGATGCAAGTATGGTGCGTTCTATTCAGCAAGAATACCGTACTTTGATGGAAGCAAATACATCTTTTGCTAATGGTTCTATTTCCCAGCTTGAAGATTTTTCTTGTCACAAGTCACCCCAAACTGCCTTGGAAAACAGGGCTGGTTACGTTGCAAACTTCAGAGATGACGTTTGCTACGGGATAGAATCCTCTTTTCAAGCATCTATGGGGGCGTTAGCACTGTCACTCGTACAAAACACCGTTCCGAATAGCGACCAAATGCAAAACTACGTGCATCAATATGTGCGATCGCTCATTGCTCATGAAGTCGGTCATACTCTTGGTTTGCGCCATAACTTTCAGGGTAGCACAATGTTACCTCCTGAAGAATTAAATAATACTGAAGTCACTCATACTAAAGGTCTGGTTGGTTCGGTGATGGATTACCTGCCTGTAAACATAGCACCTCAAGGAACGGAACAAGGTGATTATTTTCCGGCAGTTATTGGTCCTTACGATGAATGGGCAATTAAGTACGGTTATAGAAAATCTCCAGATTTAATTTCTGAAGCAGCAACTCCTTTTGCTGAAAAAGCTTTTTTGGAGCAAATTGCTGTGGCGTCGCCTCAACCAGAATTGTCTTATGCCACTGATGAGGATATTTGGGATATCAATCCTCTAGCAAATGTTTGGGATATGAGTAATGATGCTCTGCTTTATTCTCAATGGCAAATGGACAATGCTCGTTTAATGTTACAACGTCTAGATCGGCGTTATCCATTGCAAGGAGAGAGTTACAGTGACTTGCGCGTGTTGTTTAATAAGGTTCTCAAGTATTATTTTCGCAATGCTACGTTATTAACCCAGTATATTGGCGGGCAATCTTTTGGGCGTCATCATGCAAGTGGCAATATCAAATGGACGTTTGTACCCGTTTCTTTGGAAAAAGAGCGTCATGCATTGACAAAATTGCAGAAATATGTATTTGCAGGAGAGGCTTTCAATTTCTCACCGCAACTTCTCAATCAGCTTGCACCATCGCGTTGGCAACATTGGGGAAATCCCATCCCTGTTTCGCGTCTTGATTATCCAATCCACGAACGTATTTTGCGTTTCCAAAGTGGAGTCTTGCGATCGCTCTTAGATGGCGAACGTCTCAATCGATTGCGCGATATCGAATTGAAATCTCCGCCCAGCCAAGTCTTAACAATACCGGAATTGTTCGATACATTACAAAATGGCATTTGGACAGAAGTGTTCAATGCAAGCGAAGTGAAACCAATTTCTAGCATCCGCCGTTCGTTACAACGGGAACATCTTAATGTATTGTTAGCAATGGTATTGCGAACTGTAAATGTCCCTGAAGATGGTCGTACAATCGCTTGGTATCAATTGCGCCAACTACAGAAAGCTGTTGAAGTTAGTTTGCAGCAACAAGGTGAAAAGCTTGATATTTACACCCTGGCTCATTTAGAAGAAACTAGCGATCGCATTCATAAAGCACTCAATGCAAGATTGCTGTCTTATTAAGGTTTTCCAAGAAATAAATTATCTATCTTGTGGTGCGAGCATCCTGCCCGCCATTAAGTTTTTACATTTTCTGCGGAATGCCGATCGCTCGTTCTGTATATAGTTTATGACAAATTCAGCAAAACCTTTATACAAAAAGTAACAAAACAAACAGTTTTTTTGAGCTAGACTTAGATGCAAGCAGACATGGTATCTACGTATTTTTCCTGATAGAAAATTGATTCATAATTCCAATTCTCATATTTAAAAGTCTACAGTGTCCACACAAGTTAGAATTACCCCCCTTAGTCCCCCCTTGGAAAGGGGGGAAATCGAATATCCAGTTCCCTGCTGAGGATAAGGAAATCGAACATCCAGTTCCCTGCTGAGGATAAGGAAATCAAACATCCAGTTCCCTCCTGAGGATAAGGAAATCGAACATCTAGTTCCCTCCCCTTACCAAGGGGAGGGTTAGGGTGGGGTAAAAACAACGCTCAAACCTCAATTTGTAAGTTGTCAACGTGTACACAGTAGATACTTAAAAGTAGGGAACTAATTGGTCACTGGTCACTGTCTTATCGTATCAAATTTGACATATATCTAAGATGTTTGCATACACAGATCCAACAGGTTCAGATTTTCTTAAACTTCAAAATGCCCTAGAAATATATAGAACTGACATCGATCGCTTCTACAAGCGGTCTGCTTTCAGGCTGAATTCTGCTTTTACATTACTAGAAGCATTTGAGGGACTGACAAACGAAACAGGGCTTCAAGCTGAAACAATAAATTGGATTGCATTTCCCAAACTTGCAAATAGACCATTTGAAGCGATTGATAGCGATCGCTTTAATCTGCAGGACGAATACGTTGAATGGCAGACCGAGATTCAGGATGGAAAGGTAACGCGAGTTACTTTTACCACAGAGTTTCCTGAGTATTACGAAGCTCTAGCTCAAGTCAGTGTTGATGCCTTGATAGCAGGAATTCAAGATACGATTCCAGAAGCAAATCCCACACTTGAAGAGTTATTTGGTCTGGGATTCGATCCTCTATCTGCTTCACCACGAAGACGTGCAGAGCAATTTCGCCGACAGTTGCAACAAAATCCTTGGAACAACGGACAGAAGGGAATTCTTTGCCTAACTCAAACGAATAATACAGTAGCAGCACTATTCGGCTTAGTAGAACCTTGTTCAATCTCTCGATTTGACATTCCCGCATCAGCAATTTGCGGTCAAACTGCTTGCGTTCCCGGACGCAACTCAGATCCGGCTATTTGCCAAGCATCTCAGAATTTAGCCCGTAGCGATCGCGGTTTGAGCTTGGAAGATCCAGTAGGCATCAAGATGTCCAGGTTAGAGGGTATTTGGAAAATCAACGGTCAGGAAATCGATATCAATAATCCGAATGAAAATCAAGGTGCTTGGGTTATCAGTCGTAATGGTCGCCGTGCTGTCCTCGATGTTACTAAAGGGGTCACGATTGAAAACACAACTATTACTACTGGAGCACAAGTAGCAGCACAGTTAACAGTTGGAGCATCTGTCATTGCAGCGCCAGAATCAGTGCTTCCCGATTGGGCAGCAACTGGAGAAGAGTCTTCACGGTTAATTGGTCAAGTTTAGGAGCCTAAGAATAATGCGTAAATTTATCACAACAGCGATCGCATTCGTATTTTGTTTTTTCATCTTTACAAAGGTAGCCTTTGCTCAAGCTGCACCAGTTGCTCTAGCGCAAGAACAAAGTAGAGATGGGGCAAGAGTACAGCAAATTGCTTCAAGTACCTTCAGTTCTCTGGGAGATCCACTCTTTAATCTTGTTCTGAAAGAGCGTGCAGATGTTACAAATCTAGCTGAAATAGAAAATTTAATTAAAGGTCAACAAGGACAAGAGCGAACTTTCGTTGTCGATGAAACTATTGTCGATACTCGTCCAATAGTGGACAGTCAACCAGCTAGTAGAAGAGCCGTACTAACCTTTTCTGGTAACAATCAAGGAGAAGAGCTAGAGCGAAATGTTATGCTCTCCGTGTTTTTTAACTCCGAGAACTTCCCAGACGTACAATCGATTGAAGCTTTAGGTTGGGATAGTCAACGAGGTCGTTACAACTACTACAAGCTCGACCAACAAGGAACGCCAGGAAGGTTATCTTGGAAATTCCGCAACTCCAGCGTTCAAGCCGATTTACTACAATCCGCTCAACGAAGCGGAACTTGCTTGCAATGTCATATTAATGGTGCGCCAGTCATGAAAGAACTGGCTTTCCCATGGAATAATTGGCATTCATTTGCATTTAACGCTAATTACTTAAGATTAGATTGGCAGACAGGTACTAATCCTAGAATTGCTCAAAATTTAAACGGTGCTGAGAGGTTAGAAACTAACTTCATTCTTCCCGCAATTAATCAATTTAATGAAAAAAGAATTGAGGAAGGTATTACTCGCAATAATGATGGTAGCCCAATAGTAAATCCTGATGGTAGTCAACAAGTTATTCAAGGAAAACGCCTTTTACGTCCTCTCTTTGAAACTACTGAATTTAATTTAATCAGTAGCAATCAAGAAGTAGGAAACTTACATCCTTTTGCCAGTACTCCTACACCCGGACCTTTTGCTGATGTTCAAATTCCTAATACTTTCTTTCTTAACGCCAATTTAATCGGTGGTAATACACCTTCGATCTCGCAAGGTTTAAATATTGCAGAAAGTTTGGGGAAAATTCAACAGTTCTTTATCGCTAATCCAGTCACCTTCCTCACAACCCATAACTTTGAGCAGGATCGAATAGGTTTCATAATCGGCGTCTTTCCAATTTCCACTACTCAGCAAGTTGCGGAGTTGGGTGTAGTCTACATTGCGATCGCTCGACAGGTCATCAGTTTGTTGTATTCGGGTGTAGTCGCGGAGATTAGAACTTTCATCCTCGTTTTGATTTGTTGATTCTATCTTTTTTTGAGCAATACCCAACTTCCACATTGAAGGTATTATACCCTGTAAAAGGTTTTCTAGTTCTATAGCAACGATCCCCTCATCGAAAGCTCTTTGAATTACATCTAATTTATCAATATTGTCATAACCCAGCCCATCATAAAATCCTTGAGCAAAGACAATTGCTGCTCTATCTTGAATTGGCTGATTCATACCAATTACATAATTAACGTGTTGACCAATTGCCTCTGCTGCACTAGAAGAATAACAGGCATTCAGTAGTACACATTTCACACGCTCAGCGTGCAGCCTAAATAATGATACCAATCCTCTAGGGGATACAGGTTTATGGTTTCCACTCTCATCTTCTAAAAGCAGACTACCATCTTCTAACCCGTGTCCGCAAAAATGAACGATGGAGGGGCGCTCCTCTGCGATTGCACGACGAATATCTCTTGGTTGTACGGCGGTTATAATCTTAATGTCAAATGAATCTCGTTTTACTGCTCGTTTAATGGCTTCAACTATCTCCCGAATTTCTTTATCCAAACGCAATCCGTTAGGAATTGCTGCTAAAACTAAAATTTTCTGTGGCTCTTGATTTGACTCGCGGGCAACATTAGGCAATATAACAGGAGCTTCCGATGAAGGTATCTCCGGAGTTAACAATTCAGTTGCGATCGCATTCAACTGCGAATTTCCAGGATTTTCTTTACGTGCAGCCCGAACTAGCTCAACAAGCCATCCCTCAGCTTGCGCGATCGCTAAAATTCTTTCTCAGCACACAAATGTACTACTACAGAGCGATCGCCCTGTACCAGTTGCGTCATTTATGCTGGTACGCAAGTACTAAAATTGAGCGCTCGCCTGTGCCAGTTGCGTAAGTCCTGATTTATAACAATAAGCACAATATGAGGTGCGATCGCTGTTGACGTGTTACAGTTTGTAAATTCACTGGATTTAGGAGAATGACATTGCGGAGCAGCCAACCAGCATTGCTTGTAGTCACAGGTGCATCCGGCGCTGGGAAAACCACGCTGGTACGCGGGGTGGAAGTTCTCGGTATTCCTGGTGTAGGTTGCTACTACTTCGACTCCATTGGTGTCCCATCGCATGAGGAGATGACAAGTCGCTTCGGCAGTCCCAGACAGTGGCAGGTCGCTGCTCTTAACCATTGGATAAGTCTGTTGCTATGCAATGAGGACTCGGTTCAGGTGGCAGTGCTTGATGCACAGGTAAGACCGAGTGATGTCCGAGTAGCGTTTGAGTGCTTAGGTGCATACCTCACGCAGATTGTCCTAATTGACTGTAGCCACGCCGAGCGTAATGCTCGCCTACAGGGACCTCGCGCCCAACCAGAACTCGCGAATGCCGAGATGGACTGTTGGGCGGCTTATCTCCGTGGTCAAGCCTCGGCACTCGCTTTGCCGATTGTCAGTACGACCCAACTGCCTCCTGAAGATGCCGTTTCAAGCCTAATCGTTCATATACAAGACCTCGTGCAACGTCAGCTACAGTTCACTGTCACAACAAAGCGACAAAGTTTGTAGAGAATTCCGTATGGTGATGCGATACGGCAGTAAGCGCCGTAATCGCTCGCTTATCGCTGTTGTCCACCATGACCAGTATTGCCGATCGCGCAGCGCAAGCTGTACCCAGCTTATCGCACCTCGAACCGTTGCACCTCTCAAACCCATTGGGTATCAAACGCATCTTGTCCGGTTCCGTAAATCAAATCCCCGTATTCCTGCCAATGGGCTGTTTCTTGTGGGGAGAGTGGGGACGCATGGAGGACGGATAAGTTTTGAGCCAATTGCTGTCTGGTTTTTGGAGCAGTGAGTGCTAGATGGACTGCCGGATGGCTGAGCACATAACGGTAACAATCTGCTGCTGTGGGTGGTTCAAAGTGCCAGTTAGGATGACCTTTTAGCAGCGACCCCCAACGGGTGCAAGTGAATGCCACCAAAGGAATGTTAGCTTTTTGAGCGCTTGGTAAAACATCCTCTTCAGCTTTGCGATGTGCCATATTGTAGCGGTGCATGAGTACATCACATTGACCGCGTTCAATGATTTCTAGGGCAATAGATCGGTTGTGGGTGGTGACTCCTACGTAGCGAATCAGTCCTTTTTCTTTCTGTGAGTGCAATTCATCAAGTATCGCTCGAACTTGGTTCATGTCATCATCAGGAGAGACATATTCGATAAAAAACACATCCACTCCATCAACATTGAGGCGATGACGCACCCAGTTGAGGTAACGATCTAAAGAGCTAATATCTCGGTTTTCACTTCCTGTGGCAACCAAGACTTGTTCGCGCTTTGCTGTTAGGAGGAGTTTTAGTCCATCCAAAAAGTTTTCATAATCCAAATTGTAAAAAAAGAAGTAATTGATGAGAGCCTCAAAGGCTACTGCAACAGTTTCAGTGTCCATCTGCTGCTGTCCTGCTAAACCGAGAATGCTTGCTTTTTGTCCTGAAGAGTGTTGCGAGTTGCACTATCAACTGTACTTTTTATTCCACTATATATATTAGCAGAACGTCATAAATATATATTAGGTTGCACCCGCGTGGGGTTTGAACTTTATTTGTAATAATAAGCACATTGCTCTATTCTGCAAAAGCTACACTTGAGTTTGACAGTACCCCCCAGTGTACTTTGTGGCGGTTTTGGGGGATGGAGTGCGATCCGGATGTACTCCGTAATCGCTTCTTTATCGCTCTTCGGCACGTCTTCGTGCATCACGAGCGAGGACTGTCACCAAACACAAACAAAAATCCCCTGGCGGTAGGACTAGCCCTCCACTTTTTCCCACGTATTACACGGTATCAGCACAATCTCATCCTAATGAAGGTTTTTCCTTACTCTGTCAGGCATTAATCCCTCTCACCCTGACTGTTAGGAGCAAACGTACAGTAATTGACTGAGAACTTCAGCTAATTTAAGTAACTCAGGATAGATGAATAAATTTTTTCCGCTTAAAGTTCGTTCCAGAGCCAACTTCAAATATGCATAGAGCTAAAGAAAAGTAAGAAAAGTAGAAAAAATTTTAGTGTGAAAGATATTGAATAGAAGTGCTGAAATTGATATTTTAAAAGCACAGATGATTTTCTCTGGTGAGAGTCATAAAACCAGGTTAGGCTCTACCACTGAAATGCGCGAGTTTTACAATTGACTTTTACAATTCATTATTGCTTTGAAGCACTTATTTTATGACTACTCAAAAAAAATCAGTAAGATCCGACAAAAGTCAAAATAGTCTCATTCGCCCACAGACCACCTTACCCGAGTTAACGACTGATACTGTTATGGTGCCGCAGGGGAGCACTTCGCACACTCACCCAGAGGTACAACCATTATCCAGCCTTGCTCCTTCCCAGAAACGCAACCCCTTTTTCATACAATGGTTTTGTAACTTCCCTGTTAGTCACAAGCTGCTGATTGCTTTAATTGCCGCTCAACTTGTCACTATGGCAGGAATCTGTATAGGGGTGAGGTGGGTTATCACCTCGAAGTTGCTAACACAGTTGCAGGATCGAGCCAAATCAGAGGTCACTGTCACTGAGACTAATATTAACCTCAAAGTCAATCAAACAGGACTTGGCTTCCGGAGTCAGTCAGATAATCTTGCGATCGTTAACGCTGCTAAAGTTTATGCAAAAAGGTACACCATTACCCCTACTTTAAAAGAGCAAGTTAAGCACATTCTGCAAAACGAAATCAATGCCCGGAAAATTGAATATGTCACCCTGGTAGGGAGGGATTTTAGGATTATTGTCAATGCTAACGCTAATCGAGAAGGGGAGACTTTCAATCCTAACAACTTGGTTCGTAAGGTTTTTACTGATGGTAAGCAAATTAAAGCCAATGCAGTTGTAAGCTCGGCTGAATTGGCTAAAGAGTCTCCTCGACCGAGGAGTGCTTATCAAGATTTCCTAATGCGTTACACGCTCACGCCCATTCGCACTCCAGGTAAAACCAAAGTACTTGCAGTCTTGGTCTCCAGGGAAATTGTCAATGGCAACTTGCCAATTATGGCAGGAATCTTGAAAGATTTCAACGGCGGCTACAGTGGCATTTATTTTCGCAAACCCACAGGAGAACTCACCCTGGCTACCTCTTTAGACCAAGGCGAAACTACGGATCTAGAGCAAGCTAAACCCTACGTACCCTTGAGCGATACATCTCTAGTTACAGCAGCAGTAGCAGCTCCTGCAGGACAAATCGTGACCGGACGGATGGTCGTAGGAACCCAAACTTATACCATGAGCGCTAAAGCAATTCCTAATGTCATTATTCAAGATCGTAGTGGTCCTGTTCCTGTTTTTAGTGGTTTGCCCGTTACTATTCTGGTACGGGGAACCCCAGAAACTACTCTCAACAACTTGCTTAACCAAAAAATATGGCAAGAAGGGGTCATATTACTCCTGGCGTTAACGGTGTCTAGTATCTGGGTGCTCATTCTTAGGCAAACAATTATTAAACCTATTAAGAAGCTAGAGCAAGCCCATCAGGAATTTGCCGAAGGCAATCGCCAAGCGCGAGCCGAGGTTCTCTCCCTAGATGAGGTGGGTCAGTTAGCTGTCACTTTTAATAAAATGGCTAATAACATTGCGGTTTCTGAAACAACCTTGGCACAACAGGTTCGTCGCCAAGAAGCTGAAGCTAACCAAGCACGGTTACTAAATACAATCACCTCTCGCATCCGAGAATCTCTAAACAAAGATTACATCTTCACTACAACCGTGACAGAAGTCCGATCCGCTTTGCAAGCAGATCGAGTGGTAGTCTATCTCTTCGATGAGAATTGGCAAGGGCACATCTTTGCCGAATCAGTGAGTAGCGATCGGACTGTAGACCTAGGAACAAACATTGCTGACCCCTGTTTTGCTCAAGAGTATATTGAGAAGTATCAGAAAGGTCGTGTCAAAGACATCGAGAACATTGACGAAGCTAGTCTGACCGAAAGTTACCTCAACCAATTAGAACCATTTGAAGACAAGGGGAATTTGGTAGCACCGATTTTGGCAGAAGACAAGCTTTTGGGCTTGTTGGTAGCCCATCAGAGTTCTGAACTGCGTACTTGGGATATGTCAAAAATCAATTTCTTCAAGCAGGTGGCGATTCAAGTTGGCTTTGCCCTAGACCAAGCAACTCTCTTAGAACAGAGAGAACAAGCGCAACAAGCAGCTGAAATTGCTTCTCAAGAGCAACGTCAACAAAAAGAAGCCATCCAGCGTCAGGTGGTAGAACTGCTCAGTGATGTTGCAGAAGTATCCAAAGGCAACCTAACGATTAGTACTGAAGTTTCATCTGGTGAAATCGGCATAGTTGCCGACTTTTTTAATACCATCATTGAAAGCCTGCGGGAAATTGTGACGAGTGTGAAAAAAGCCGCTATCCAAGTCAACATTTCAGTTGGGGAAAATGAAGGTGCAATTCGTCAACTTGCTGATGAAGCGCTCAAACAGGCCGGGGAAATTAATTTCACCCTTGATTCGGTAGAGCAGATGACGCTTTCAATTCAAGCCGTGGCAGATAGTGCACGCCAAGCAGCAGTTGTGGCTCGCACTGCTTCTACCACCGCAGAAGCTGGAGGGGTAGCAATGGACTCCACAGTACAAAGCATCTTAAATTTGCAGGAAACGGTTGTAGCAACAGCAACAAAGATGAAGCATCTGGGCGAGTCTTCTCAACAAATTTCCAAGGTTGTTTCACTAATTAACCAAATTGCCCTGCAAACCAATATGTTAGCAATCAACGCTAGTATTGAGGCAGCTCGTGCAGGTGAGGAAGGTAAGGGCTTTGCAGTGGTGGCGGAAGCAGTCGCTCAACTGGCTGCGGAGTCAGGTGCAGCTACTCAAGAAATTGAACAAATTGTTGAAAACATCCAACTAGAAACCACTTCAGTGCTTAAGGCAATGGAACTAGGAACTACTCAGGTGGTTGAAGGAACCCATCTTGTCAAAGACACTAAGAAGAGTCTAGGGCAGATTTTAGATGTGTCTCGCCAAATTGACCAGCTGGTGCAATTAATTTCAAGTGCTACAGTGTCTCAGGCTCAGACTTCTCAAGCCGTTACTCATTTAATGAAGAAGATTGCCAATGTCTCTGAACGCACTTGCAATTCCTCTCGCCGAGTTTCTGCATCTCTACAACAAACTGTAGAAGTAGCGCAACAGTTGCAAGCGTCTGTGGGTGTGTTCAAAATTGGGGCAATAGAATAAAATTGCAAAAACTTGGTCCCCTCTGACCAGGTTTTTAAAGCTTGTAGTAAATCGGAGCGTGAGATTGGTATATAATAGAAATGCCATTAGATTTGCTCCTAGCAACCAATGCCCTTCTGTTACACCTTGAAGCCAAGGCACTAATGAACCTGCATTTGCACTACTTGGCTGAAAGGTTGGTTCTCTTAATGGCGAAACTTGGTACACAAGCATTCCACTGGCTCCCAATAGAAGTACAGAAAATCCAAGACTTAGAAAATAGAAGTGTCGAAAGCGTTGAAAAAACATACTTTAACTACGGTGATATAGAGATACTGCGATCGCTCTTGGTGGTGCTGAATTCAAAGATGATTGCACTTACCAAGTGGAGATGGATGAGAAGAGTGCTTAAAAAAAAGATATCCAAATCCTGAAATACCGTCCAGCAAACATTATTGGTTTAGCTGGGCGATCGCGCTCCCCCATACCAAATAAAAAAGGCAGACCGCAAATCTACCTAAAATACAGAAAAAGTTAATGAACCGATCGCTTCGGCGCAAGCTGTACTCAGCTTATCGCACAACCAACTCAATACCGTTTGGGGTATCCTCCATCCCTATTTCCTCGTCTAGCACCAAATGAAGAATCTCTGTCTTCCTTGGGCTTAGATTTATTCACCTTTAAACTACGACCCCTCTACTCAGCACTATCTAGACCCTCGAGCGCTGCTGCTTCTTCTGCATCCGATGACCCCTATCAAGGACTCAATCTCCAATCAGTAAGCTGAATCGCTACTTTATTATTCCGTTTTATCGATTCCGTCGGGTTTTACACGCTGCCCCGTAAAAGTGAACGTTCCCGTTACCGGAGCATCATCTTCGAGCGGATTTGCGTTTAGATCGAAGGTACGAACTGTGATTGTTGCTTGCACTGTTTGAGCATTAGGATCGAATGCCGCACGAAAATCACTCCTACCAATGGAGGCGGGGAATGTCGCCGTTGAGTAATTGAAGTTGACTGCCGTGCCAGTAATCTCTGTGTCTGAGGTACACTTCCAACTACCCTGTATGATACCGTAGGGTGGGTTGGCCGAACTGCCGCCTTGATTTGAGCCACTGAAGAAAAGATTGCCATCTTGGGTGTACGTTGAAATCCCACGAAACGAACCGAAGTCACCTGAGTTTGTTGTCGTGAGATACGTGCCTGTCACAATTTTGCGACAATCCGTTATAGATTCAGCTTTAACTTGGTGCAGATTCACGAAGAAAGTAGTTGTAAGTACCAACAGTACACAAATCGTTAACTTAACCAAAGCATTAAGAGTTTTCATTCTAAAACACCTGCTTAGAAGTACATAAACTGATTAACTCAAGTTAACTCTATAACTAAGCCTTATAGGTTACACGCGAGTTAAAACAGCTTACTTTCTAATTGGGTTCAGTAAAATTGACTTATGCAGTCATATTTAGGAATAAGCGTACAAACACCGTAATCGCTCGCTTATCGCAAGCAAACCTCTATGACTGACGAACCGACTTGAACATGACCGATACCGAAGGTTGCTGCTCTTGTGGCTAAAGGCTACAATCCGGATTTCGAGCACGATTTGGTAGAGGTTTTTGGTGAAGACGCACAAAAGGCAAAGAGGTTAACCCGGTTTATAGGGCTTATCAAAGGGAAAGCACCCGAAACCGATGAGGAGTGGCAAGAAGTTTTGGTAGCATGGGATAATGATTGCTTGGAGTAGAAAAAACCTTTTCCTAAAATTGGAATGAGTGGGCAGAACGCGCACTCAGAACAAAAATTTTCATCCAGCCTATTTTATATTTAAAACAGTAATGCTATCTGGTCAGCAGCTTAGAGAACTACAAAATGCCTTGATTGATGCTTTTCCTACTAAACCTCAGTTCGAGCAAATGTTATTTTTTGAGCTAGATAAGAGTTTAGACACAATTGCAAGAGACAATGATTTACAAGAAACTGTCTTTCAATTAATAAAAATAGCAAAAGCTCAGGGATGGCTTCTTGACCTAGCTCGCGCTGCGTGTATCTCAAACCCCGGAAATTTACGCTTAAAAGCTATTACTCAAGAACTGTTGGCTCCGGTTACATCTTCTTTCGCTCGTGACACTTTAGGGAAACAAAGAGTATCGGACTGGCACAATATTACGTCTGCGAATGAGTTGGTTAATGAAATTGAAAATTTAAAAGCCAAAATTCTTGATATAAGAAGGAAAATTTTTTCACCTCTAAAAAATTTAGAGGTACGAGATAAAAATTTCAAAGACAAAGCCAATAGCGTTATTGAAAAAATCGGTAATATCTCTTTTGAAGAGGAGGTTAAACAGTTAGACAAAGAAAGCCTAACAAAAGAAATTGAAGCTCTTCAAAAAATGCACGATCAATCTCTTATGGAAATTAAATATTTATTTGAATTTATTAGTAGTGCTTTAGATCGTGCCGAGCAAATGGATATAACTAGAGAGCAAAGAGTTGATGATATATTAGATAAAATATATCCCCAAACAAAGAATGATGAATAATATTTTTAGCAATTAAATTGGATGAATTTATAATATAAAAAATAAAATTTATAGATACAAATTAACATACTTTAAATAAAGTAAAGTTAAATTAAACTTTGAAAAGAATTCATTAAAATTAGATAGCACATTCGCTCAAATGGATGCTGACTCTTGTTCATAGATACTTGAAAAGCATCTCGATACAATGTCATATTGCTTGATGCTAATCTCAATAAACCTTCCCTCAGAGCTAGAGGGTTTATGCCAAAAGTATAGAGTAGTTCGGTATCATCAGCACGGAGGCAATGGGTAACAAGTTTGTCATACTCTATGAGATCTCTCTTAAAATTCTCTCTGTTTTCCTCTCGATGGAGAGGAAAAAGCTCATTATTTCTATCTAGATACTCATAATAAGTTTTAACAATTTTTTTATATTCTTCTCGGTCTCGATTTATTCTTTGTTTTAGTTCCTCTAATCTCTGTTCTAAGTGTCTGAGGTTAGTCATGTTTTTCTGTGTGTTAAAAATATTCTTAAGGAGGAGGATTCACTTAACTTATTCCAGCCTAAGAACATATATCAGGAAGCTTGTTTAACTCTGTAGGTTACCCCTGTTAAATAGAACCTTAGATATTGGCACTACGATCGCTTCAACTGTTCGGTGCTTTGAGACTATGGCGTTTAACCCATCTATAAGAACCATTAGGAAACTCAACTTGTACTTTAGAACCATGTCCTCAAAGTACTACTGCTTGAATCATAGCTGCTGCTACTGCTTGAATCATAGCTGCTACTGCTGTTATCGCAACTACTATTGTCTTGACTACTACTGCTTGAATCATAGCTGCTACTACTACCATAGTCATAGCTGCTACTACTGCCATAGTCATAGCTGCTGTTACCATCGGAACGATAACGGTTTTTGCCTCGATTGCGTGAAGCTCTGTTCTTACCTCGACTTGCAGCAGTCCATAGTACTACCAACACAATTACTACCAATACAACAATAAATACACCCATGACTATTTGTCCTCGCAGTAGTTAATAAGCTACTACAGAATAGATAACCATTATTCCGCAACGGCAAGTACCAATATCATTTAACCGCACCTGCCACTTACAGCAAGCCTTTAATGCATATATAGTCAGCAGTGCTTCCGACGGCAAGAGTGACAAACATAAAATAATAAGTCCTATTTTCAAACTAGGTAAGAAATTTCCTGGGGTTAGGTCAAAAAGTAATAAAGACTTACGTTATTGAAGTAGCAAATAAAGCAATTAAAAATTTACAAAATTCCGAAGAATTGCTTGAAGCTGGCTAAATTACTAACTTATTTAAGTAAGTAAATGAGAAAAACAAACTGTGTAAAGATATGTAAATCTACTAGAACCCTTAGAAGATGTTTGTAAAGTCTACCATTGTATCAAGATCCCCCCTAACCCCCCTTTAAAAGGGGGGGAAATACTCCAAAAGTCCCCCTTTTTAAGGGGATTTAGGGGGCTCGTGAATATTGGATACCTCAGTTATCACTTTTAAAACATCCTCTTACAAATAACCAATGACAAACAACAAATGACGCTCCTGACTAGTTAGCTTTACTTGTCGCTGTCGCAATTCTTGCAAACGTTCTAAATTGCGATCGCCTAGAGCAACAAGTTGTAGAACGAACGCAGGAATTACTTGAAGCCTTAGAACACCTTGCCCAAACTCAATCTCAATTGATACAAACTGAGAAGATGGACGCGGATGAATTTGTACCTCAGCAGACTGGGAAACGCTATAAATAAGTTTCCAGTCAGAGACTAGGAATGAGAGATGAAAGAGAGTCGTTATAAGGAAAAATCCTGATTTCTAGAAGGTTCCGTTTTGTTATTAGGTGTTGGTGTCGGACTATTAGGTGATAAATTTGGCTCTACTTTGATAGAAAATCCTTTTCTCTGTGGCGACTGATTAAATTTATCTGTCACAATAATTTCAATTTGAGATGGAAAGGCTGAATTTGCAATATACTGTTTTGAACCTTGAGGCTCAACGTTACCGAAGGGAGAAATTTGAACGTTAATATCTTCACCCACTACTTTCCATTTCAAGATCGCTGGTTGACCTTCTTGTAAAACTATATTTTGTTCTAAACTATTATTGATTGTAAAATATTCTATTTTAAATGATTTAGGGTTGATTCTAAATTTATTGGTTTCAAGTGCTTTTATGTTAGTTTGATTTATAGAATTAACAACAATAGGTTGAAGTGCTAAAGTATATGTTCCTGGTTGATTAACTGTTAGGGGAATATTTTCGCAGGTTACTTGCTGATTATCTTTCGTACAAAAAGAACTAATTTCCACTGGAATCCCTCGATCTAATTTATCAAATTCCCGTGCGATCGCTGCTACTCCATCTTCTTGTTTCCTCACAATCTGTAGTTGCTTTAATTGCTCTGGATGACGAATCTGCCAACTTAAACTGACTTTTTCATCTTTTTCATATTCAGATTTATCGACTCGAAAACTCACTACTTCTGGTACTGGATTTTGCTTTATCTCAACGGCTATAGGTGATATTATTTGGGATTCATTGTGACGATTGATGGCTTTCAGAGTAAAAGTATATTTACCTAGTTTGGAAACTCTAGTCGAAAAATTATTGCAGTTCAAAACTTTTTGTTGTATTCGACAACTTTTAGTTTCTTTCAGGTTCTCATCATATAATACATCTTGATTAATCTCCTCTCCTGTAGTTATCAAAGTTAAATTTTTTAGTTGCTCGATATTGCGAATCTCTAAGTTCAAATATACTGTATCTCCTTCTTTGTAATTTGGGCTACTTGACTCAAATTTTTCCAATTTCCAAGGTTCGGGGTATAAAATTAGCCAAACAATCCATGCTATACCTCCCAATAAACCTAAAACTAATAAAAACACGAGCAATAATTGCCATAAGGGGCGGGCTTTCCATTCTAGAGTACCAGAAGGCAATTTATCTGGAAGAGGAAATTCTTGTCGCTCTTGAATTTCAAGTTGAAAGCGAATCGCTCTCGATCCAAACAGCGATCGCTGCCACCAATGCTTGGGTTTAACTATCAGATTGACCCCTACATTTTTTCCTGGTAAAACTCTCACTTGGTGAGGTTGAAATTCGTAGGTACACAATTCTTCTTCATCTTGAGTTCTAGCATTGAAAGCTAGTTCGCGCAAAGTATTGCCCCGGTTATTCAATTTGACTTCGTACTTGCCAGAACTACGGCTCACTTTTCCTAAAATAGTATTCAATTCTATGTCCAAGTGATAAACCTCTGGAACTTGGATATATACCAAATCTAGCAGTACTAAATCGGGTGAATTATGAGAATGCAGACGAATTGTAGGAGAATAGTTTCCAGCTAAAGTATCTTTAGGAGGATGAAATTGTAATAAGATTTGACCTTGAGAACTGGGATTAAGTTCTAGTGCGCCACCACCAGATAGCAACCCCCCTCCTTCCAACCCTGTGGTTAAATATCGAATAGTAAACCAATTATCGTCAAAATCTGGGCAAGTCAAGCGAAAACGGTCTACTCGACTAGAGCGATTGTTAACTATAACTTCTAACTGCAAAAGCTCACCAGGCTTGAAAATGAGTGGTTTGCCAGGATTCGTAGTAGGCTTTACAGAGAAGGTAGGGTCGTGTTCTCGAATTACAGTATGTTCTTTGGGCAGAACTTTGATTTGTCGGCGATACGATATGGGTGTATGTTGGGGATAATGTTCGGGCGCATCAACGATTAGGGTATAGTCGTAAGTTCCTGTTTGAGCATGAATGGGAATTTGGAACTCAAAAGAGATTTCACTTTTTTGTTGGGGAGCAAGTGCAGTGCGTTGTCTTGGCGAAACAGTTGACTGGCTAAAAATTTGAAATGCTTCATCAAAAAATACATCGATCGCAGCACTCTGATTCCCTTGATTAATGATAACAGCATAGAGATGCAGGGTATCTCCCGGCATTCCCGATTGAACGCCAGGAGGATCGAAAATTACAAGCAGTGGGCTGGATTGAATTTGCATTCCATTCATTTCCTTATTCATTCAGGCGAAGTAAATTGACTGAGCAATGTTTAACACCTTGGCGGTTGACCTGACAGTTCTCTCCACCTGTAATAATGGTAGTGTTCTCGCTATTGACATCAATGCTGTTCAGTTTTTGATTGTTGAGACGTTTGATTTCTCTACCGTTAAATGCTGAAACTTCTCGTTTTCCCTCGTTCGTTAACAACCAAGCAACGACTCTTCCGTTATCTCCAGCACTCACTAACTGATGACTATCTGGTGCGAATGCTATACTACGTACTCCTTGTTTTCCGACTTCCCAGCGATCGCGAACGCAATCTTGACTAATCTCTTCCGATTGACTCTTGTTCCGATTCATTTGGCATTTTAAATCCAAAATTGTTATGTACCCATTCGAGTCAGCCGTTGCTAACAGCCCTGGTGCTTGAGGAGCAAACGCTAAACCCCAAATATAATCGTTATCTCCACGTCCAAATCCCGGTACTGTAACCGAAAATCTTCTTTGAAGACGATTCGTTTGGTTTAAATCCAACAATGTGAGATATTTATTGTTTCCAGCAATGGCTAGAGTTTGTTCGTCTTGACTCAAAGCCATCGATCGCGCTTGGTATCCCAGAGAAATTCTTTGTTGCGGCTGTGGCTGAAAGTTTTCTGTAGCTGATTTTCTTTCCCAAATCAACACTTTACCGCTACCATGTCCGCTTATCAGGTAACGTCTGTCTTTAGTAAATACCAAGTCAAAGACTTTATCTGTATTGTTTACCAGTTCTGGATCGCTAAGTTCATATTCGTGTTTGCGACGAGCTACATTCCATATTTGAATAACGCTATTGTCTAAGCCTGCTGCTACATGATTATTTTCTACCGGATCGAATCGCAATGCCCATACACGTTGCTTAGTATTTCCTAACACACCCTTTGACAGAGCGCCTTCGTTGTTACCCTCTGGCTCTAAACGATTACCATTGATTCGCCAACGTCTAATTGTTCGATCGTCAGAACCACTGACTGCAGACAGTGCATCGGTACTAAAACGAACTACATTCACGTAATCTGCGTGCGCGATCGCGTCTGGTTTAAACAATAAAGCTAAGAGAGCAGCAAGTAATCCCAGAAAAGTCAATTGCAACCACAACGGTAATACGGGTAAAACTCTTAACTCCAAAGATTGAGTAGGGGGTTCTGTGCTACCCAAACGCGGATCGGATAATGATGCACTCAAATCAAAGTGTAAAACTTTTGCCCATCCAATCCAAGGTCTTTTGGTGCTCGCTTCTAGAATTACCTTGGTTGTCTCGGATATACTCAATTCTGCATTTTCTGGTAATAGCCTATGCGACAATTTACAGTGATTCTTCCCTTGAAGCACAACATTAACTCGCTGTGATAAATTACTAGCATTTTTAAAAAGCAATTCAAACTCAGCTGAGTTGGAACGCCAGTTAGGTAACCATTGCCCTTGATGCGGGAGTGTTTGTTGTTGCGGTGTAGCAGTAAACTCTACAAAACCAACGGGTAGAACTTTCAAAATACCTTGAGTCGTATTTGAAGAACCATCCCGACTCATAGCTTCCACGGTAAAGGGATAGTCTTGGCTAGGTGCTTGGTTTACAGAAGGAGGTTGGCATTGAAAGGTTGTTTCGAGTTGAGCATTAGGTTCTAAAAACAATAGTCGTTCCGCACCACCGCTTAGCCAAGAAGGTTCAATACCCGCTAAACGCACGATCGCATTCATATGTTGTAGACTTAAATTCCGGACTCTGACGGGTATATCTACTGAATTACGGGGATAAACTTGAACTTCTTTTAGCAGTAAATCTATAGAAATAAGTTTTGTTTTGCTACCTGGTTCTATTTGCAAGCGGACTACAAGTCTGCGTTCTTGTCTTAATTGGGGTGAAAAAATCCTAACTGTAAGATTGACTGTACCGACAAATCCAGGTAAAGGTGTATCAAAAATGATGATTTGAAACCCAGTACTACTTCCAGGTGGCTTTGCTGCTGACACCTCCGGTGAAAGACGATACCACAAATGCCCGGAACTCGAGCTAGCTCCGGCGGCTAAGACTTCGAGTTGAAAGCTAGCAAATTGTTCGCTGTCATTGTTGACAGTAATATGAAATGAAACTGATGCACCACCCGGTCGAAATATTTGGCTTTGTGGGGAAATTCTGGCATCGATTGCACTGTTGTTCATACACCAGCTAGTTTATTATTTAATTAGCTAAGGCAGTTATAAAATTTACAATAGCAATGCATCCTGAAAATTCTTTGTATTAAAGCTCTTATATTGCTATAGTATAATCGTAATTCTGTCAATTGGGAAAATACTTACTTCTTTATTTTTATTTTACATAGATAAGTTATTGATAAATTTTACATTATGAACTCCCCAAATACACTTGATTCTTGGATTAATCGCTCGATTGGCGATCGCCAACGCTACCGTCTAGACAAGCGGTTGGGAATGGGCGGTATGGGAGATGTCTTCCTAGCAATGGACACTCTGTTAGGTCGGCAAGTCGCTTTGAAATTGCTCAAAGACACATTGGTAGCATCAGAGGATCTCAGAAAGCGTTTTGAACGTGAAGTGGCAGTGTCTGCAGCACTTAAAAGCAACCACATTGTTGAGGTTTGTGACTATGGAGTGACTTCTGAGGGTTATCCTTTCTACGTAATGGAATATCTACGGGGGGAGACACTAGGGCAACTATTACGACAACAGCAGAGTCTATCAGTTGAGCGGACAGTGAGTATCATCGCCCAGGTTTGTGAAGGACTACACCTTGCTCATGAAGGTGTGATTCTGTGGCGAGATTTTGCAACCTCTAGCGAGTCTGTTAAGGTCGTCCATCGCGACTTAAAACCGGATAATATTTTTCTAGTGCCGACAGCATTGGGAGAACTTGTAAAAATTTTGGATTTCGGTATTGCCAAAATTCGTAAAGATAGTGTAGAGAGTACGGAATTAACGAGTGCGTTTATTGGCACTTCCCATTATGCTGCACCGGAACAATTGGAAGGAGACAAAGATATTGATGGACGGGCAGATATTTATAGTTTAGGCATGATTCTCTACGAAATACTTAGTGGAACCGATCCATTTGGTCTTGGTTTGTATACAAACAACATTAGTCGGTTGTCATGGGCATTCGCTCATACCTCAAAGCAACCTGTGCCACTGCGATCGCAACCTAATTGCGAACAGTTATCTCCTGAATTAGAAGCGGTGGTGATGCGGTGTTTACAAAAGGAACCAAATGAAAGGTTTGCGTCAGTAGAGGAGTTGAAGCAGTCTTTACAAGCGGCTTTTACCCACCAGAACTCATCAGTCCCCCATACACACGCTAATAATGAAGATTTGACAGTTTCTCCTGCCGCATTAGGTGGTTCACAACCCTCTCCTATTGTGACAGACACCCAAGCACCAGAACTAGTAACTTCTCCTTCCCGTAAATTCTCTTGGTTACTGACTGGGGGTGGCATTACAGTTGCCATGGGTGTAATAACCGCGACTTATATATTTTTAGCAAGCTCGAAGCCTAGCGAAACGACAAATATAGATGAGATTGTAAATTTACAAGCACAGGCAAATTATAGTTTATGCGTGACTAAAGCAAAAACAGTGAGCGAGACTTCAAGTCTTTACGCCAAAGCTCAAGAACTTCTCTATCGGTGTCAGCTAAAACAAGCCAATCAACTAGCAGCAGAAAACAAATTAGCACAGGCAATTGCAGCAGCAAGTACCATCCCGAAAAATAGTCCTGTGTCTTCAAAAGCTCAGGAATTGAGTCAGCAGTGGTCTAATAGTATTATGACTACAGCAACAGATCTCTTCCAAAATGGGAAACTTGATGCAGCGATCGCTCAAATTCAAGAAATTCCAAAGACTAGTTCCGCATATCAAAAAGCTCAAGCTGCGATCGTTCAATGGCGAAAAGACTGGAAAGTTAGTGAAACTCAATTTAATGCTGCAAAAACGGCTTTAGACGAGGAAAAGTGGCAGGTAGCTATTGATGAATCTCATAAAATTCCAAATATTACCTTTTGGAAAGATAAAATCAAACCAGTTATCCAAGAAGCGCACTCCCAAATAGTAAAAGCAGAAGCAGAAAAAATCAAAGCCCAGCAGAATCCTCAACTCCAACAACCAACCTCAAATAAAGGAATTTCTTCCCCAGTTCTTCGTATCGATTCACAACCAGTCACCCGTTCTCAATCTAAATTACCCTCTCCTACTCCTTCAACACAAAATAGTTCTCCTAATGTATCCCCCCGTGTCCCAACCTCTTCTAGTGAGAGAGGATGGGAGGATTCTCCAAATGAAATTCAGCAACCAGATGGTATCTGATGTAAAACTCCTTGTTCTGTTGGAATGCAGAATCTGTACGGTCGGTGTGCAACGGGATTGTTAGACCGTGTTGATTTTGCGAAGTTCGACACAAATCTGCATCGTTAGCTGATAACCTTCCATCAATGACATTCCAACAAGCGGTTCTGAATCAGCTTCATCCACTGGAATGATTAGCAAGGTATCATCCCAAACGACACCAGCTTCATAAACGTTAAAAACTACTCACTGCCATCGCCCAGAATTGCTCGTCCTCGTCTTTTCCATTTCATGTTCAACTCAGCAATCAAATCAGGAGGTAACGAAAGCCAACCATTAAATCCTGTGTCTACGATCGCATTTTGTGTAAAGACTTTGCCATCAGCGCGACGAATTGAGAGTGGAACGATCGGTTCAAACTCGACGTTCACAAATCCAGTAATCATGCAGTTCTCCGGGTGCGTCCGCCAAATCGACGAACGTGACGAGAGCCAATGCGAACGATCCAAATTTGAGCATCAGGGTGACGGGCTTCGAGGCGATCGCAAGCAGCAATTTCGCTTCGATCGACTTCAAAATCTCCGGTTTCAATGTCGATCGCCACAATCTTGCCATGATTGCCTTCTTCAACTTGTGGGCGTACCTGAGATTCGTAAATCTCATCGCCACGTCGAGCAAATTCCTCTTTACTATAGCGGGGTTGTCTAATTGTCACAGGCTTAACCTCGTTTCACGATGACTCATCAATTTTAACTTGAGGTCATAGCCTATCTACATCAAAGATCGTGTTAGGTGTAGCGAACTGTAAACATAAACACTCAAAACTGCGAACAAGCTAAAATTGGCATCCTTGTTCTATCGGAATGCTAGCAATAGGTTGGAAAAGCTTGCTTTGTACGGGGAAATGCCGTACACTTATAAAAAAATAAATATTTGTTCATTCCATATAGTTATACTTACACAGAAATCAATATGAGTGTTTCAGCAAACTCCAGTCAAAAGATAAAGTCTGAGCGTTCAAAGACAGAACGTTTAGAAGCTCGTATTAGCAAAGAGCAGAAAGAGTTGTTCCAGTATGCTGCTGAAATTCAAGGACAAACACTAACAGATTTTATTGTCAATTAATCACAACGTTCATCCTTACCGCCCAGTAAAACAGTACGGCTTCCTCCTGAAGGACAATCGCGTGTACCTGAACGTTTAAATTCAATATTGAAACTCTTGTAAAAGTTATTAATGACATCAGCTGATTTTGGTCGATTTTCTGGTATTCCAGCTTTAATAATTTGGGGAGACGTTGGAGCAAAATTGAACGTTAAATCGCGAGGAAAAAGCCCATTTTTTCTAGCATTTTCTGCTTGAGTCATGAGATGATCGACCAGAATACCTAAATATTCTACATCGGTTCCACGTCCGTGTATACCAAAGACTTTACCTTTAGCATTAAATACGGGACCGCCACTCATGCCAGGTTGTGTTACAGAACTATAAGAGAGGCTATATCCACCATCAGAAGATGGAGATGCTTTAACTTCAATGACTTTACCAGACGAAAAACGGCGTTCTCTTCGAGGACTTTTATTCTGAGGAACTGGCCATCCGGAAACATAAGCTGGATTACCTTGAGTGACTTTGCTAAGGTTAATTGGTGCTAATGGATAGTTTTTGTCACTATCAAACTGAATAATTGCTAAATCAAATCCGTTAATAGTTACGTTTTGTCCTTCTCCTTGCTCTTTACCAAAAACATAAATATTGGAATTTTTATTTTGATCGTCTACTGGATGCACTTCACCATCATAAGTATAGACTCCATAGATACCACCTCTTCTATGCACGACGTGAAGGTTAGTTACAACGTAGTAAGTTTTACCTCGTTTGGCTACGATCGCTCCCGAACCCGATTCTTGTAACTGAATTTGTTTTTCAATGTCTCCTTTTTGTAAGCCAATAGCGATAACAACTGTCGTTTGTGCTGCAATTGCTTCAACTTCTGAAGCAGTTAAATTTGGAGCTTCATCAACTTGGTTTTGAGTCATCGTTTGTTGAGCAAGTGTATCTTTTTGCGAATTATTTAACGCATTCAGTTTTGAATTTTCTGAAGTCAGTGTTATAAAAATTAATGCAGTCATCGCTCCTAGTAAAAGCCTTTTATAAATAGTCATGATGTTTGCCCTCAATTTTATAAATGTGTCTAGAGCTCCGACTTCTCAAAGAAGTTGACGCTCTAACTTTTCACATATACTTAGGATTTTTATATAATGCTTTTCAATTGGGTGTAATACATAAAAAAGTTATGGAACCGCAGATGAACGCAGACGAACGCAGATAAAGATAAATCTGTATTTCATTTAAGTAAGAATCGCTATAATTGAGTTTGTCTGGGAGAAATTTTAGTAGCTTCTTGTTGAAAAGTAGCAATAGGAATTCCCCAACTAAGAGCCTCCATCTCCTGAAAAAGTTTTACAGATGGCTTAGTTCCATCTGTAAAAGTAAATACGTCTATTCCTTGTAATGGATACTTCAATCGACCATTGATGCCAATAATTTGTCCTCTTTTATTTAAAACGGGACCACCACTCATACCCTGCTCAACTTCATTGGTATAACCTAGACGATAGCCTCCGGATAAAGAACGATTTGATAGAAGAGAGACTTTTCCCTTCGTTAATCGAAACGCTCTTGTTCCCCAAGTACGAGTATCCTCTACAACATTTTTGCTTGGAAAATAATAATTGGGAAATCCTGATGCATATACTGGTTCGCCAACTGATAAAACATTAGAATCTCCTAAAATCCCTACCCTATAGGGCTTTTGACTCTCAAACTGGACAAGAGCTAAGTCGGCGTTTTTGATAGAGTGGACAGATTTGCGGCGAGCGCGATGAGTTAAGCCATCAAAAGTTAAAACACTATAGCGATCGTCTTGACTGTTTGCAACGACATGCAAGCAGGTTAAAACAGTATAGGTCTGACCCTGACGCTCAACAATCACTCCCGAACCCGAACCAGGTTCTGTTAAAACCCGAACCGTAACTTGCTCAGCAATTTCTGCAACTGTTATGCGGTTTTGTTGGTAAGTGAGGCTTGGGGTGTTAGCAGCGTATTTATCATCTAGAAGATCGTCAGAAGTTGATTGACTAACTAGAGTCATTGATGACAATTTCCAGAGTGATAAAAACACCAACAATCCTAGTAAACCGACAATGGTGAGAGATAGCTTCAAAATAGAGAATTGGTAAAATCCTTACTAATGACTAATGACGATCCTCAAAATAGAGAATTGGGATGAAATCCTTACTAATGACGAATAACCAATGACAAATGACTAATGACGATAAATTGTGCCGACTTACTTAGATGCTACTGTCCTGAGAGGAAGTTGGTTGTTGAATACTTGTATTAGCAGGTTGAGACGGAATAGGTTTTTGATTTTCAGACTGAGTAGGGTTAGGAGAATTAACGACTCCTTGAGCCTCAAAAGATTGCTCAACTCTCTCTCCAAAATTTGCATATCTTGGTAATTGACTGCTCTGATTAATAGAATTACCAGTACCTTTTACGCTAAAACTAACCAAACTGTCAAGAATTTTAGCTTCTTGACCGCGATCTTGCGATCGCAACGTCATTAAAATATTCCTATCATTACAAGCTCTTCCAGTGTCCTTAACGTAGCAAATCACTGACTTACCATTCACAACTCCATAAGTCAACAGTAAGTTTTTGAGCTTACCACCATTAGCTGCAACTGCCTTAGTCAGACGCTTGCTCACAATATTGCAGCGTTGCTTTGGCGTGTACTGAGAACCAAACTCCTTGCTATTCCAAGTAATGAGAGGAGGAGTTGTCCGTTCGCCCCTTTTAGCAACAGTAGCATAGCCACTACCCGCAGAAACACATTGAAAAACTGTTGCAGCAGAAGTTGGAGCAGGTTGCTGAGTTTGCGAAAGTGCAAAATTATTAGTTAATCCTACACTACTAGAGACAACCAGAGCCGTCATGAGAACTTTAGCAGTTAATTGAAAGGTCATTTTGAAGTCCTATATAAACTGTTACTACAAAACACCCTGATATTTACTACTACAAACTTTATACCTATAATTTCAGAAATCACCGTGTTTTTCCCAATTCATCTGCGTCCATCTGCGTTCATCTGCGGTTCCAAAACTTTTTATATCTTGCACCCAATTGAAAAACGCCATATTTATCTATCAGTAGGAATACCAACCGATAACCCAGCCGGTGCAGAAACAGGTTGGTTATCATCATTAAATCCATTAATATTTGTGACAGGCACTTGAATATAAATAGATTGGCTTGGATTATTTGGATCTGTCAAAAGTATAACACCACCAGCAGTATCGCTCTTATTGCTAAAACCAGCATTATATTCTACCGTTCTACCTTGGAAAGGCACAGGCTGACCGTTAACAGTACCAGTCACCGTCACAGTCCCTCTACGAGGATCTGAACCTTGGACAAAGTTAGAAAATGTGAGATTTGTACCAGTACTCGGATCGCTAAAATTAGTACCATTTAGAAAATTAGGATTATCAGTATCGCGATTTGTGACACTAAGAATACCCTGTATATTTCCCGGAGAATTAAACAATTGATATGCTTGCGAACGGAAATTAGAAACTTTCGCAGGATCTGCAAGAGCATTTTGTTCGCTATCCAATGCCGAGCGAAGAAAGTCACCAAATCCAAATCTTGGTAATTTTCTACTCTCTTCAAAAAAAGATGGTCTTAGCCGACGTGGTGCTTTTTGAGAGGAAGTTTGGTTAGTTGCAGATGGTTCAACAACTTTTTGCTGAGCCTTTGCTAATTTTACATCAAGTAGACTCAAAGAGAAACAGGTTGAAGACAATAAAATGATAAATTTAAAATAAACTTTGTCAGAATGTTTTTGTAGAATAGGCATACTATTTTCCTCTTTTAAAATCTAAATGTTGTACGAATCGTTCCTACATAAATTGTATTATTATTTTCTATATTTCCAGGGTTAGTTACGATAAAGAAACCAGGAGTGATAGAAATATTATTGCTGACTGTGAGGCGATAAAAAGCTTCAAAGTGGTAAGAAGTCGCACCTTCTCCCAGACCGCTTGAACCAGAGAAGTCTCCTACTTGAGCTAGCTTGGGAGGTTGACCAAACAAAACGGCTAATAAGTCTCCCTCTCTGCCAAATGGATCGGAATAGCCTAGAGAAAACAGATAAGTCGTGCTAACGGCAAATGCGTCTGTTGATGCAGCGTAAGTTCCAACAACACCTCCCCACGTGGCAAACGTCAGTTGCGGGTTGAGCCGCCATTGTAAAGTTCCATTCACAGCATAAATATTGGAGCGTTGATTAATAAAACCCGATGCATCTGCGATCGCACTACCAGTAAACGTGTTTAACCGACCATCCGGTGAGTAGCCATAAACAAAAGTCAGACCAGTGAGCACGCTGTTACCTGGTAAGAGAAGTAACTGCGCTCCTAAAGCATGAGCATCCTCTCCAAACAAAAAACCCTTACTCGCATTGTTAGCGTTTCTTGCTCCATAAGCAAATTGAAAACGCGCCCACTTGCTTATCAACCAGTCAAAGCCAAAACCAGCATCTAAGTCACCTATTTTAAAGATTGGGCTAGCCTCTGCAAAGCGTGAAAGCGTTCCTCGACCAGAATCAAAGTAAGGAGAGTTAGCAGTCAAAACACTGCTGAGACTAAAGCCAACTGGTCTAAACGTAAAGACAACGCGATCGCCAAATGCCGCAAAGCGATAATCCACTGATGATAACTTAATTCGGTTGTCAGTATCTGCTTGGAAAGAAAGCAAAGCAGCGTTAGTGTTGAGGACATCGGGGTTACCAAATCCAAAACCCTCAAAATTGCCAGCATCGAGTTCCAGTCGCAATCTGTCTTTGCCATTAAAAGTCGTAGTCGTTTGCAATCGCGTCAGATGTGTTAGAACTGCGTTAGATTCTCCCTTTCCTGGCGGACCTCCTCCAAAAGCTTGAGACAGCCCCAAAATGACTTCTCCTCCGAGGATAGTCGTTGATGAAGTAAATTGATTGGCTTTAAGATTGGCAACACTAGCTTCTAGAGTATCTACACGACTTCGCAGAGTGACTAACTCAGTTGCAAATTCTTCTCGAAGTTTTTGCAATATTTCTAAGTCTTCTTTTTTTACCCGATCGACTGTTCCAGCAGTGACCAGTTCATTCACTCTGTCTAGAGCTGCATTTAAACCAGCAGCAAATTCGTAGCGAGTCATAGCGCGGTTACCACGAAAAGTGCTGTCAGAATATCCAGCGATCGCGCCATATCTTTCTACAAGGGATTGCAAAGCCTGATAAGCCCAGTCAGTTGGTTGTACATCCGATAATTGAGAAACTGATGTTACCTGAGACATGGGGCTGTCAGATAAACTCACTTCATCAACAGTATCTCGTTCTATACAACACTTGGTTTCCTCTTCTTGCTTCCCGCCTTCTTCAGTTAAAGTCTGAGAAGAATTTGGAGAAAATTTTTCTTGAGGACTAACATCCATATTCTCTACAGTCAAATTTCCATCGGTAAATAGAGAATCTTCAGGTAAGTGCTTATTTTGTCGAGCTGTTATCAATTTTTTGGATAAATCTTGCCGTTCTGTTGGATTTGACCAAGCGACAGGAGTATTCAATAGAAATATTGAAAAGCTAGCAGAAAAAACTGTTATTTTCTTATTATACACTAAACTACCTCACACACATTAAAACATAAATGAAAAGTTGATTTTAAGTTCTTCTCTTCATCCTTAAGTTGACTTCTAGAGTTTTTTAAAAAATGTCTTTCCGCTTTTGCACCCCTAAAAGAAGACCGAACATGGCTACCATGAGTAAGCACAAAATACCCCAATACCCTGTCACATTCACCTTAAACATTGAGCCATAATCTTTATGAAATCTACTAATGACACCTTCAGCTCCACCAATAGCACTCTCATGCTCTTCTTTCCATCGACTGTAATCCTTTTGCCAACGTTCCACTGCTTTGTTGTATTTGTTAACCTGTTCTCGATATTCTGATAGCTTGAGTGGGTTATCGGGTGGATCGCCAGGAGCTTTTGGCTTAGCTGGTTCTGCTCGATCCACTGATGGATCGTATTTAGCTTGAATTCCAGGAAATTTACAACTCTTAAAAAGTTTTGGTCCCAAACATTGACAGCGTTTGTTCTTCTCTAATTCTGTGAGTTTTTTACGTTCTGTCTCTGGTAATTGCCAACAAGAATCAAGAGCAACGCTACGACCCAACTCAGTAATCGTTACTAATGCCTCAAAAGGCCACTTTGTAATTGTTATTTGGTTAATAAGTTGACCGGGTAAACCAAAGCTCTCTACAGGTAACATTCCACCACCAAAAGTGATCTGAGGAACTAAAAAGATAATTGTCAGTAAAGGAGCCATGTTCTGGTTGGGTGAGATAGCTGAGACGAGTAGCCCCATCACCATTCCTGCAACTGTAGCAAGTACTAGCGTGATATAGATACCTGTCAAAATTTCTATTGATTCGGGTATATCTACGGCTAGTTTTTTAGTTAGCACAAAGACAGCTGCTTGATACAAAGCTAACAACACTCCAATCCAAACTTTAGATAGGATATAAGGAATAATCTGCAACCCTATCATTCGCTCTCGGCGATAAATCTCCATTTCTTTCACAATCTCGCGCATTGTTGCCAGACTGCCAACCATAACTGCAATCAGAGCGGTGACAAAGAGCATAGTGATTGCTTGACCTGCATCACCTTTATCGAAATCAAATAGAGTGTGTCGCCAGGTAACAAAGTCCAGTAGCCCTAGAATAGGTGCGATCGCTAGCATGAGTATCAGGCTAGCTCGGTCTCGCATGAGAATAGTCAGATTTCGATGAGACAAGATCGGGAATTGTCTCCAACCAGAGATATGATTTATCTTACTCCCTGGCAATTGCTGCTTTAATCGGTTTTTTTGTTTATTAGGAAGAAACTCCTTAAGCGTCTGTTGGCGTTCTAATACGTATTTTTGATATTGATAAGATTGTTGATAACGCTGTTGCCACTCTTGAGGCGAGCGCTCATTTTCAACTTTGTTATAAATTTCATCAAACTCTTGAACGCCAAAGTATTGAGGTGCTTCTTGTGGCGAACCAAAATAGGCAACCCGACCTCCCTTAGCCAAGAACACCACCAAGTCACATAACATCACATTCTTAGTAGCGTGAGTAATCAGTAAGACAGTGCGTCCTTGGTCTGCTAGTTTTCTAAGTAGCCGCATGATTTGAGCCTCAGTACCCGGATCTAAACCAGAAGTTGCTTCATCCAAGAAAAAGAGGCTGGGCTTGGTAAGTAATTCTACACCAATAGACACCCGTTTGCGTTGCCCACCACTAAGATTTTTTACCGGGACATTACGCCTTTGAGTCAATTCCAGATCTGTTAAGACTTCCTGTAGTCGCTGTTGGCGTTCTGCAACACTCGTATCTGCGGGCATTCTTAACCGAGCAGCATAATCAAGTGCTTGACCAACTGTCAATTCCTTGTGAATGATGTCATCTTGAGGAACGTAACCTAATTCGGTACGATAGGCATTAAAGTTTTTGTACAAATCCGTGCCATTAACTAATACCGCTCCAGTAGTAGCAGGGCGAAAGCCATTGAGAGCATCAAGCAGCGTAGACTTACCGCCACCGCTTACACCTGCAATAACAACAAACTCTTTCGGTAAGATAGACAAGGAAATATCATCAAGTATTGTTGTCCTCTTACCCACAATTTTCCCAAGATGAATTGCATCCAGCCGCAAGTTACCTTGTTCGTCATGACGTACTATAGTTTCATCTATATTTAAGACAAGGCGACACGGACCAATGCGGATGGTGTCACCAGGTCTGAGGATGCGATCGCGACTAATCTGTTTGCCATTGACAAAAGTGCCATTGGTCGAACTTATGTCAGTAATGACGAGAGAGCCATTTTTCCGCTCTATATATGCGTGAAAACGCGATACAGAAGGATGCTCAATGACAGTATCATTTTTGGCATCGCGACCGAGGCTTAAGGTGGAGAGACCTCGTAGATCCAGTACCTTCATTGGTACTGATGCATAAAATGTGGCTGAAGACTGCTCGACTATTGTAGAATCTGGTGAAGGTAAAGGTAACATACCTACTTCAATGGAAAAGCGCAATTCAATCGCTCCCATGCGGAGAATATCACCATTTGCTAAAGGTGTAGGTACGTTGTGTTGCAATTTGCGATCGTTCACCCACGTTCCATATGAACTTCCAAGATCGATTATGCAGTAGCGATCGGACTTCCAAATAAGTTGAGCATGATAGCGAGATATATCTGGTTCGTTTAAGACAAAAATATTGTTCTGAGCACGACCTATACTAATAAGGTCACAGTCTAGGGCAAACTCCTGTTTAGCATCAATATTGCTGAGAATTTTAAGTCGCGCACGAGTTACCGTCATAGCATTAGTGAAATGTCATTTGTCAATAGTCATTTGTCATTAGACATCTCCAGAAATTAATTATGCATTACCTGAAAGTGCTTGGTAGGGGTGCAAGGCATTGCGCCCTTAGATCTTGTCTGGAGATGTCTATTGGTAAAGGTTGGTAAAAATTACTAAATTTCACAATTTTCATGAATAAGTGTTTGAGTCTTTGCATAAAAAGAGCTACCCTCTGGAATTTTTTTAGCTACAGCGATCGCTTCCTCACACTTGCTTTGTTTTGTTAACGTCTTAGCATATTCCATCTCGCACTCGTTTTGGAGTTCTTGAACCTCTTTATACAGGTTTGAATCTTGAGAAACTTTTTTCGATTGGTTAATACACTCTTTATAGTTTGCGTTTGTCTTCAAAGTTTGAATCTCATCCAAAAGTCCACGAGATGGCAATTGACTATATGCGTAAATGCCACCTATGACAGAAAGCCCAAGCCCTAATCCAAGAATTAACAAGAGATTGATAGAAATTCTTGGAAATCTCAGCGTTTTTTGTCTGGGTTGAGCGATTGTTTCTTCACGTTTGTACTCTCTAGAGTCGTTTGATATGGGAGCAATAGTTTTTGCTTCAGCGCTTTTTATTCGCGGCTGGGGTTGGGCAATTGTTTCTTCGCGTTTGCTGTTTGCTAGGGGAATTTGAGCAATTGTTTCTTCGCGTTTGCTTTCTCTAGGAGCTTGTAAAGGACGAGGGATGGTTTCACTATCAGAGCCTTCTGCTTGTAAAGGAATTTGAGCAATTGTTTCTTCGCGTTTGCTTTCTCTAGGAGCTTGTAAAGGACGAGGGATAGTTTCGCTATTGTTACCTGCTGGTTGTAAGGGAATTTGAGCAATTGTTTCTTCGAGTGTCCTTCTTGATATAGAACTAACTGCACTCTGTAGGGCTTGATTCAGTAGATCCATTGATGCAAAGCGCTTACCCGGTTCCTTTTCTAAACATTGCATCACGACTGCTTCTAGTTTTGGAGATAAACACTCGCAACCTGGTTGCGATCGCAATGGTATTGGTGGCTTAGAAGTATGAGCCTTGAGCCAGGAGACTTCACTGATATTACGAGTCTTGATACCAAGACCAAAAGGATCTGTATGACTGAGCATTTCATAGAGAATAGTGCCTAAGCTATAAATATCAGCCCGTCCATCAATATCTTTCTCACCTCTAAGCTGTTCTGGTGAAGCATAGCGAAGTGTACCGATAAACGCACTCGTTAGATTTGTTTGTTCGGCAGATTCATTGCAAATCTTAGCAATACCAAAGTCCAATATCTTTACCCACTCTCCCAGTTCTGTAGGTATTAAAAAGATATTATCTGGCTTCAGGTCGCGATGAATCACCTTGATGTGCTCGCTAACAGTTGCTCCATCTCGCCAGAGAGTGACTCCTTCATGAGCAAGCTGTAAACCTTTACATACTTGAGTGATAATATACGCAGTTCGTTCGACTGATAACCGCTTTTCTCGCTGTAGTAATTGTCGTAGAGTTTCTCCACGCAAATACTCCATCACATAGAAGGGATAGCCTTCAGGAGTGACTCCATAATCACTGACCTTAACGATACGATCGTTTTGGAGAGCCGCACAAACTGCTACCTCCCGCTCAAAGCGTTTTCTCATCTCTTGTGATGCGACTAACGTATCTTTAAGCAGCTTCAAAGCCACCTGATGACCGACACGAGTATCCATTGCAAGGAAAACATCCCCCATTCCGCCTCCGCCCAAGCGCTTATCTAGGCGGTAGCGTTGGCGATCGCCTATTGAGCGACCAATCCAAGAATTTGGAGTCGAAGGAGTGTTCATCTGATAGACATTATATTTATATTACAGATAGCAATGGAAAGATAAATGCAACTTTGGTTCGTCTGAAGTAATTGATACAGCGAACTATCGCGGTTTTCAATTGAATACATTACAGTTCTAAGGTGATTTCGGTGAAAATCAACTACCGGGAAATCGGCAACCTATCGTAGGGGCGCAATGCCTTGCGCCCCTACAGTGGTCAAATTTTTCTCAGAAACTGCTTAACGTAACTGTTTTGTAAGAGAGGTGAGGACACTTGCCCTCTAAATTAGGGCGGACGGGGTATACACTTAATAAGAGCTATAGCAATCCTATCTGATTTGTGAACAAATCTCAGTACTGTAGGGTGGGCATTGCCCACCAGTAGTATCATATGGTGGGCAATGCCCACCCTACTTGTATTTCAAAAATCAAATAGGAGTCCTATATATTTAATACCGCTAAAACTAAATAGCTATGTATTCATTTAGACGCTATCATAATGTTATCGAAAAAGCAATACCAGATTATCATTATATTGAAATGCTTCAATAAGTTGAAAAACCTCGATAGTAGAAAAATATCATTGTTACTAATAACAACTTTTTATGTGGAAATTCCGGAAAAATATTGTGTTAATTGTGAAAAATAATCTGTAAGTACTGTGGAGAATACAGAATGACTAATGCGCTTTCTATAGCAGCAGTGACAGCAGTACTGAAAAACTTGCTAGAGAATGGTTTGGTTAAGGATGCGATCGCCACTAGTCTTGGCGATGTCGTTGTGAGTGCTCTCCCACCCGATCGCATTTCCCAAGGTACAGATGAACGCGCTCAAATCAACCTATTTCTCTATCAAGTCACGCAAAACCGCAATGTTGATTGGATATCTGAGGAGCGCAACAAGTTACAACAACCACGATCGCGCTCTCAAAATCCACCCTTAGCGCTTAACCTGCATTACTTACTGACAGCTTACGGGGCAAAAGATTTTCAAGCAGAGCTTTTACTCGGTTATGCCATGCAGTTACTGCACGAAATGCCTGTTCTGCTCCGCGATGTCATTGAAACTTCTTTGAAAAATGCAGCAATTAATACCAATAGCATCTTGTCGCAAGCGCTAGCGGCTGTGTCTGTCTCCGATCTAGCAGAACACATTGGACAGATTAAAATTTCTCCAGAGTTTTTTAACATGGAAGAGACTTCTAAACTTTGGTCTTCCTTACAAACCCACTATCGCCCCTCTGCAGCCTATCAAGCATCAATGGTATTGATAGAAAGTTGTAACGTAAAATCTTCTACTGCCGTCACACCTTTTTCTGAGCCAGTCATTGAACAAGTTACATCAGGGGGATCTAGGGATAACATTATTGTGGTGGGGAGTCCTTTAATTATTCGCGGTAAGCATTTACGCGGTGACATAACGTGCATCCGACTGAACGGGATGGAGAAGTCGATAGAGCCTTCTGTCGTTCAGGAAATGCAGATGAGCGTGTCTATGCCTTCTAACTTGTACGCTGGTATTCATGGCGTCCAAGTCATACATCTAAAAATAGGAACTCCGGCAATGCCACAGTGTGAAGTTGCATCGAATTTGGCAACTTTTGTGCTGCATCCAACTATTGATTTTACAGTGGCTCAAGTGCAGGATAGTGGCAAAGATTTGCGCTCGGCAGAAATTACTGTGAAGTTTAAGCCAAAAGTAGGTAAAACACAGCGAGTCGTTTTATTACTGAATGAAGTCGCTAGTGATGGGGGACAAGCCTATCGCTTTCCCTTATCACCACGTCCAGAAGATACTGACTCAGTAACCATTCCTGTAAAAAACATTAAAGCAGGAACTTATTTTGTCCGGGTGCAGGTAGATGGGGCAGAAAGCCCTCTCGGTAAGAATCAAGCAGGGAAATACGATTCGCCACAGGTAAAAATTTTATGAATGTTTTCAATTGGGTGCAATACATAAAAAAGTTATGGAACCGCAGATGAACGCAGACGAACGCGGATAAATATGTACCTCACTCAGATGCAAACCGCTATAGGACTAAACTAATTGGAGATGTACCATGACCCCACAGCTCGAAGCCGCGATCGCCGCCATCCAACTGCTCTCATCCACAGAGCGCCTACAACTGCTGCAAATTCTCACCCAAATCGATTCAGCCTCAAATTCCCAAACCGATCTCAAAACCCTCAGTGCCCAGTTTTGGCAAGACACCACACTCAAGCAGCTACTCGCCACCCAAAGCCTCATGACCGTTCATAACCTCAAAGATCTCGCTTGTGACTTTTGGCCGGAAGAAGACTCCATTGAGGACTTCCTCACCTTCCTGCAACAACAGCGCCAAGGAGTAATCTAACCAAATTTCATGGATGCTTCAACAATGAGTACAAACTGGCACGAAGCCAACCAGCGTTATTTATCAGCAGCTTTAGCAGTTGTGAGGAGTGCTTTACAAAAGTACGCGGCTTCGGAGCAACAACCTGAATTTGAAGCGCAAGAAATGACAAGGCAGCAAGCTTTACAAGAGGCGGCTGTAGCTATGCCTGCACCTTCGGCATTAGAGAAATTGTGTAGAATCTTTGGTTTGTCAACTTTTGAAAGAGATTTGCTGCTGTTGTGTGCGGGTGTAGATTTTAGTGGAGAATTTGCTAAGTTGTGTGCGATCGCTCACGGAGATCCACAACGGCTTTATCCTACTTTGAGTCTTGCTCTAGCAGTGTTACCCAATCCTCATTGGGATGCGATCGCTCCCAATTCTTCCCTACGTTATTGGCGACTCATTCAAATTGGTGAAGGTTCTGCTCTGACTCTCAGTCCTTTACGTATTGACGAGCGGATATTGCATTATCTTGCTGGGACGCAATATATAGACGAACGTCTAGTTGACATTATCGAGCCGTTAAGTTTTGTTGGTGAGTTGGTTCCTTCTCAGCAAGCTCTTGCTGAACGAGTTGCAGGAGTGTTATCTCATCCCAAAACAAAGCTATTGCCAATCGTGCAATTGTGTGGTCTTGAAAGTGCCAGTAAACGTGCTGTTGCAGCAAAGGTATGTAAAATCCTGGGTTTGAACTTGTATGTTATGCCAGCACAAGTCGTTCCATTAGTTCCTCGCGAACAGGAGAATCTCATTCGCTTGTGGACTCGCGAAACAATTTTAAGCCCAAGTGCCTTACTGATAGATTGCGATGAGATAGATACGAACGATGTTGCGCGTATTACAGCAATTGTACGTTTGTGCGATCGCATAAACGGCGTCCTAATTCTCAGCAGCCGAGAAGGGATGCGGATGTCGCAACGTCCATCAGTACGCTTTGAAGTGCAGCAACCAACTTCCAAAGAGCAAAGCACAGTTTGGCAGGAAGCACTGACTGAGTTAGTACCGCAAATCAACGGGCAAGTAAAGACTTTAGTCAATCAGTTTAACCTGAGTGCTACAACCATTCGCGCTGCTTGTGCGGAAGCAGTAGGATATTTGAGTCAAGGAAAAGACGACAATATTGGCAATATATTATGGGATGCCTGTAGAGTGCAAGCCCGTCCGCGTCTAGATGAACTGGCTCAACGCATAGAACCTGCCAGTGACTGGGAAAGTTTAGTGTTACCAGAGTCACAGAAACAAATTTTACGTGACATTGCAGCTCATGTACGGCAACGTGATACTGTCTATGAAACTTGGGGTTTTGCTAGCAAAAGCAAGCGAGGTTTGGGAATCAGCGCTCTATTTGCTGGTACTAGCGGTACTGGGAAAACTTTAGCAGCAGAGGTGTTGGCAGAGGAATTGCGGCTTGACCTCTATCGCATTGATTTGTCTTCTGTTGTCAGTAAATATATTGGGGAAACAGAGAAAAATTTACGACAAGTATTTGATGCGGCGGAACAAGGTGGGGTAATTTTGCTGTTTGATGAGGCTGATGCGCTGTTTGGTAAGCGGAGTGAGGTGAAAGATGCACGCGATCGCTATGCTAATATTGAAGTCAGCTATCTACTGCAACGTATGGAATGCTACCCAGGGTTGGCAATTTTGACGACCAATATTAAGAGTGCAATTGATACAGCCTTTATGCGGCGTATCCGTTTCGTAGTGCAGTTCCCGTTTCCTGATGCTGTGCAACGGGCAGAAATTTGGCGGCGAATCTTCCCACAAGATACCCCAACCCAGGGTTTAGATGCGACTCAACTAGCACGGTTAAATGTGGCAGGAGGTAATATTCGTAACATTGCCTTAAATGCAGCTTTTTTAGCAGCAGATGTAGGAGAGCCAGTTCAGATGAAACATCTGTTGCGTGCGGCTCAAAGTGAATATGCGAAGTTGGAGAAGCCACTGACGGATGTAGAAATTGGCGGTTGGATATAATACTAAATCCATTTTTATCTTAGCCCAGGCGATTTCAATCGCGGCTATACAAAGAAAGTCAGCCTACACGGACTAAATTATCGAGGGGGTGTAAGATGCGGATTTAGTAGAACAAGCTATTTACTCTTATCAAGAGTTAACGTTGCCTTCTATGTCAAAAATCAAAAAAGTTTGAGCGGACTATGGCAGATTCAGAAGTTCAGGCGGGTGCGGATAGTCCCAAATCGTTTCCCAAGAAAGTGAGTTACGGTAAGAATTACCTGGAGAAATTTCGCAAACACGCAGAACAAATTCGTCGGACTACGGGCAGAAAAGAAATTGGTAAAGTTTCTTCTGCTGAAGGACAAGAACAAATCAAAACACTGATTGAAGAGATTGTAATGACTGGAGAAACTCGACAACAACGCTATATGAAAATTCCTGATGCGCTATGGAGCCGAAAAGACAATGCCATTGTCATTCGACAATCGAATGGTGAATTCGTTACATTTCTAGAAACAGGAAAAGGAGCCGCGTTAGGATGGGAAAATTAAAAGGACAATTTCAGGCATTGCTAGGGCAGACGATCGCCTCTGTTGCTAGAGTTGCCCTGGCACAAGACAACGATACGTCACCGCTAATGGATACCCTGCTATTTACACTGACAGATAGTAGAAACTTTGAGTTGCTAGTCGAGCAGGATACAGTAAAGTTTGAGGAACTATCCACAACTAACGGTTTATTTGCAGGCTTTGAACTAGAACCGAGGGAAAAATTGGCGATCTTGCCCTCTGAGGAAATTGCTGGAATACCTCAAAAGGTGGCGAGTTTGACGGAGATATGGGCAGGCAAGGGAGAAACCGAGTTTTTAGTTGCCGTTAGTTTCTGGAATCGAGATAAACAGCATATTGTGTCAGTGTGTACAGAAGGAGACGAAGCAGAGCTAATGAATCTTGAGGAGTTGCGGCAGCGAATTGATGACATGATTTTCAGTTATGGCACTTTGTCGCACCAACTGTACACGAGTGCTAGAGAAGACACGAGATCGCCAGTCACCTTGGCAGCCTCGTAGGTAGGTATCTTCAGTCATCGAACTAGTTGGTTCATCTGTATTAAAGTATAAGAATACACGAAACTCATTTCCTCTGAGACGGCAATGGGTAGAGCGTTAATTGCAGTTAGCGAATTTTATAAAGCAGTCGATGACCAAATGGATACTCCGTTGTAAAGTTGTTACACTATTGCTCTAAAAGGTAGTTTCACGTATTTTAACCATCTACCAATGACCAAAAAGCGATAGTTCAGTATGGCAAAAGACCTTTTTCACAACATCGTTAAAACTGCACTTCAAAAAGATGGTTGGATTATCACCCACGACCCTTACCAATTGCGCTACGGTGTTGTAGATGTCTATATTGACCTAGCCGCAGAATCCGCGATCGCAGCCTATAAGGAAGGACGTAAAATAGCAGTAGAAGTAAAAAGCTTTGTTGGTGGATCGACGATTTCGGAATTTCATACAGCCTTGGGTCAGTTCCTCAACTACCAAGCTGCCTTAGAAGTTTCCGATGAGCCAGAACGCATTCTATATCTTGCTGTACCCACAGATACCTATCAAACCTTTCTACGTTTTGAACCAGCTAAAACAGTCATTGAAAAATACAAAGTTCGATTAATTAGTTATAATCCCGTTCGGGAGGTCATAGAACAATGGATCGAATAGATGAATACCGCCGAATTGTATGTGATTTTTTACAAGAATTTGCTACTAACGATGTGCAAGCTCAGTTAGTTTTCGATTCAGTACGCGATCGGTATTTAGTCATGCATAACGAATGGCGAAATGAATACCGCATTTATGGATGCGCGATGCAGCTAGATATTATCGAGGGTAAAATTTGGATTCAGCACAATAGCACTGAGATTTTTATCGATCGAGAACTAATTCAGCGTGGAGTTGACCACAAAGATATTATTCTAGGTTTTCGTTCTCCAAGTATCCGCAAACTTCTTGCTGCGAAGAATGGAAAATAACTTTTGAACCACGTACTGGTCGTCCTGCCCAAACAAACTGCTCGGGAATGGGCGTAGTTTACTTCACAAGAGAAATGGCATCCTCATAGCCTACATTTCATAACTCGCGCTAAGATAAATACAGCAAATTCAAAGATGATCGCGCTAAAGTGCCACCTTATGCTGGAAGTAGATATTACCGACACATCTGTTACCGTTAATCAACTGCTTAATCAAATTGACAATGGCGAAGAAGTGATGATTATTCGGCATGGCAAACCGATCGCACGATTATCGCCAATGTCATCTACCCCCCGTCCGTTATCATCTCGCAGAGAGTTGAGATCCACTCAACCTCAAACATCTACTAGCAATTTAGAAATCATCCAGAGTTTACGTCAAGAGGCAAGATATTGATTTATCTTGATACAAGTTTTGTAGTGCCTTTCTACATTCACGAAGCAACTAAGTAAGTCGGCGTGGAAATTTATCGCTATGTAACGAAATGTTAACCAATCAAGCTAGAGTTAAATTTAATACGTTGCGTACTATAGTTTCCTCTTTCCCCTCTAGCTTCAACCCCATTAATTACAGCGTAAGCAAGCTCTAACTCGTCGTTAAACACCTGTCCTGATAGCTCATCTTTTTTGAGGTGTTGCCACTCCAATTCAATTGGGTTCATTTCCGAGCAATATTTGGGCAAAAAGAAGACATACAAACCCATACGTTCCCACTTTGTCCATAACTGCTGAACATCCTGACATATATGTATTGGGCCGTTATCCTGTACTACTACTCTGATACGGCCAGCCTTCTGAGCATCAAGGGCTTCATGTTCCATCATCTGGATGTAAGATTTACGACTAACACCTCCGATTACCAGACCGTAAATGAAACTGATTAAGGGTTGAAAAATTCTACATACCAACCGTGTGCATTTAACCTGATTACGTCTGCTCGGTCTTTGACTTTCTGTGGTACATCCGCAGTTCTCAGATTTAACAGGGTTTTATCTTGCTCACGAGTTAGAAATACCCTTAAACGAGCGCCCATATCTCAATCACCTCGGTAGATACATTCTCCGTATTTACTTATCTTAACATAGTTTGTTTTTTTCACGCCGACTTATTCTAGATAAAATTTCTAAGAAGGTAGGATAACTCTCGAATATGCCTAATAATAAAGAGCGCGATCTATGAGTATTTTCATATTAGAGCGATTGCATCGAGCTATTGGTCTTAAACAAACCGTCCGAGGTATAAATTTGTCAGGTCTTGATTTGCGTCGGGTAGATCTAACAGGACTAGTTGCAGAGGGTTTGCTAGCTCAGAACGCACAACTCGGCTATGCTTTACTTACAGAAGCACAGTTGATGGAAGCGGATTTTACTGGAGCAAATTTAGATCCCCCATTCCGCACCCCAACTGTCACAAACGGAAATTCCTGAATAAAATCTCTAAAATAAGGATAAAATTATACTGT